>CAZGEE010000244.1:0-3878 GCA_964525035.1 uncultured Anaerolineales bacterium | reverse complement strand
CGTTTGACTTTCCGGCTGAGCGGGGTAAGGTTAATACGTTAATGGACTGTACGCACCCGGGGTCAGTCCGCCACAGGCGGGCCGGCCCCGTTTCTATGGTGCATCAGTGTTCGATTGCGGGGGGGGGCCGACGCATGCGGGGGCGACGGGCGAAACGCGAACCTGAACGAACGGTCCAAGGCCGGCCACCGGCGACGTGCGCTCCGGGGCCGGCCCATGCGCTTCAGCGCACGGCAATGAGGTGAGAGGAGACGACGATGCGAGCAACGCGATGGGCGAGAGTGATTGGGTGCGGTTTGGGGTTCCTGGTGGTCTTGGCTATCACTCCGGTTGCAAGGGCGCAGCCGGACTACGTTACCTACGACGACGGTCTATCCCACGTGTTCGACCGCCGCTGCATCGATTTGACCGTCGAAAACAGCCGCTCAGGCAATCCGACTACCGTGGAAATTGCGTCGGGAGCATCCATCACCAGGATCTTTGTTCATGGAACGAGTCAACTGACCATGTACCCCGGCAGCGTCATTCGCCGTTTGTACGCCTATGACGGCAGCCAAGTGGATGTCTCGGGCGGACGCATCTATGACTACCTGTCCGCCAGTGACAGCAGCCGGATGACCGTCTCGGGCGGGGATATCGGTAGGTTCGAGGTCCAAGACGTGGGTCAAGTCATCGTGGTAGGTTCCGACTTCAGCGTTGGCGGGCGGCTCGGAGCTTGGGGTGTTTCAAGCTGGCTCGATAAAGCATACGGGAATCTCTCTGGCAGTTTTCTGGACGGCGAGCCTTTCACGACCGATTTCAACATCCAGGACGAAGGCCAAATCCTCCTGATTCCCGAGCCCGCGACGCTCGCCCTGCTGGCCGCGGGCGGGCTGGGCGTGCTGCTCCGGCGGCGCAGACCATGACCTGGCCGGCACGCGCCGGCGGATGACAATCTGAGCAAATCGTACAAGGGCCATCTCCGGGGGAGTGCGCGCTCCGGGGCCGGCCCATTCTCTCCAGCGCACGGCAATGAGAGGAGAAGACGATGCGTGCAACGCAATGGGCGAGACTGATGGGGTACGGCTTCGGGGTCCTGGCGCTCTTGGTCACGGCCCCGGGCGTAAGGGCTGATGAGATTGTTTTCCGGGACGGCGGCTCCCACGTGTTCGATGACTCCTGTGGCTACGTCAAGGTCTATGATAATTTCTGGTCTGAGCCGACGACCGTCGAGATGGTATCAGGGGCCACGGTTTTCAATGACGCCCAAGCGCATGAAACGAGCCGCCTGATCGTCTCGGGCGGGAGCATCGATCGCAACCTGTACGCCTATGACAGCAGCCGGATGACCGTCTCGGGCGGGAGCATCGATCGCTACCTGTACGCCTATGACAGCACCGAGGTGACCGTCTCGGGCGGGGGCATCTGCAACCTGCACGCCTATAGCAGCAGCCGGGTGACCGTCTCGGGCGGGAGCATCGGTGGCGACCTGCTCGCCGGTGACAGCAGTGAGGTGACCGTCTCGGGCGGGACCATCGGTGACTTCCTGCGCGCCCATGACAGCAGCCGGGTGACCGTCTCGGGCGGGAGCATGGGTGGCTACCTGCACGCCTTTCACAGCAGCGAGGTGACCGTCTCGGGCGGGAGCATCGATGGCTATCTGGACGCCGATGACACCAGCGAGGTGACCGTCTCGGGGGGGACCATCGGTGACTTCCTGCGCGCCTATGACAGTAGCCGGGTGACCGTCTCGGGCGGGACCATCGGTGACGACCTGTACGCCTATGGCAGCAGCGAGGTGACCGTCTCGGGCGGGAGCATCTACGGTTCGGTGCGCGCCATCGCCAGCGGGGCCCGGGTGGCCATTTCGGGCGGCACCATCGGAGAAGGGCTTAGCGTCAGTGCAAACAGCAGCCTGACGCTCTCGGGCGGCACCATAAACGGGGAGCTGTGCACCTACGGGGCCCTAATCCTTGAGGGGTCAGACTTCCGTATCGATGGCCGCTCCGTAGATTTCGGAACCTATACGAGGCCTGATGATCGCGACCCTGTTTGGGGCTATCTCTCAGGCACCCTAGCGAGCGGGGACGTCTTCGTGGACAAGACCTTCTACATCCACGACGACGGCCAACTCATCCTGACCCCCGAACCCGCCACGCTCGCCCTGCTGGCCGTGGGGGGCATGGGTCTCCTGCTCAGGCAAAGACGCCGCCGAATGCGATAGGTACTTGGTGGGGCTCGAAACCGGGACGGCACGCGAAGCAGCCGCGGTGTATGGTAGAGTTTGTTTTCCGGGCGCGGCATGTTTGGGGGGCCCTTAATGCGCGAAGGCCGTTTCCGGCCTGAAAACGGCGGTTCCGGCATGTTCAGTGCCGCCCAGGCGGGTCCCGGGGCGGCCGATTCGGGCCCGAAACGGGCCGATTTCTACCGGTTTTCCACCGATTTCGCACCGATTTCGGCCCGTTTTCCGCGGGTTCCGGCCCCAGCCCGCCGCGAACTTTGAGGGTGGAGCCACCTCGCCGCAGGCCTTCCAGCAGGCGGTTGCGCTTGTAACGCGGCCGCGGCGCGTTAGAATAGGGGCGTCGGGCCGAGACAGCGGTCCGGCGAACCCGCCCGCCGATGGACCAGGCGACAGGGCCGTGCGGGGCCATGTCCCGCGCGGCCTCTTTCTACGCCGTGAGGCCCTTGCGTTGGGAGACGGGCCATGCAGGTCGAGATGCGCGACGTGGACGCGATCCAGCCCTACGAGGGGAACCCCCGCGCGGGCGACGACGCCGTGGCGGCGGTGGCGGCCAGCATCCAGGAGTTCGGGTTCCGCCAGCCCATCGTCGTGGACGAGGGCGGCGTCATCGTGGTCGGCCACACGCGGTGGAAGGCGGCCAGGCGGCTGGGCCTTTCACAGGTGCCGGTGCACGTGGCCCGGGACCTGACGCCGGCCCAGGCGAAGGCCTACCGCATCGCCGACAACAAGAGCGCGGACCTGGCGGACTGGAACTACGACCTGCTGTACCGCAGCGTGCCTCCCTTTGAAGCCCCGGTGTGATGCTGAGCGGCCTGGAACCGCGGGCGGGCCTTGTGGAGAGGTTGTTCGGCCGGTACGACCGCGCTCGCTCCGACCGGCTGATGGGAGCCCTGGATGAGGTCACCGACCCGAAAAACGGAAACGTCTCCAGAAACGGGACCGACAGGGGCACTTGCCCTGGTGAAATCGGGGTGGTAGACTACGCCCGGCCAGGACGGGTGCGGCGGCGCGGTTCGGGCTGAGTGTGAAGCACCAAGTCGGGTTGTAGTCATAGAGGTTTTGGCCGATGGTTTCCTTCGTCCACGCGGCGGACTTGCATCTCGGGCTGCGGGTGACCCGTTTCGGAGCGGCCTGCGCCGATAAGATTCGCGATGCCCGTTTCCAGGCTCTGGAGAACGTCCTTTCCGTGGCGGAGCAGCGGGGGGTTGACTTTCTTCTGATCGCCGGGGACCTGTTTGACGATCCCGCCGTAGATGCGACCACGGCGCGGCGGGCGTTCCACCTTCTGGAGGAGGCCTGCGCCCCGGTCTATGTGCTCCCCGGCAACCACGATCCGCTGCTTCCGGGTGCCGTGTGGGACCGGCCCCCCTGGGACGGGGAGGAAACGAAGCGGGTCCATGTCCTGCGGTCACGGGAGCCCGTACGGGTGAGCGAGGAGACGGTCCTTTACCCGTGCCCGGTTCTGCAAAAGACCTCCTTGGACGACCCAACGGCATGGATTCCCTCCGAGGCAGAAGAGGGAGAAGGGGTCGTGCGCCTCGGCGTGGCGCACGGCAGCGTCAGGGATCGGGAGACGTTGCCCGCCGACGACCATCTGATCGATCCCGGGGCGGCGGCCGGTCATGGCCTGGACTACCTCGCCCTGGGCCACTGGCAT
>CAZGEE010000243.1:0-3884 GCA_964525035.1 uncultured Anaerolineales bacterium | reverse complement strand
CGATCCCCTGGTGGAGCCGAACTCCATCTGCACGATGGACCTGGCGTGCGTGCGCGGCTGTCCGGACGCAATTCCCCACCCGAAGGACAACCGCACGGTCGAGATCCGCATCGAGGAGAAGACCTACCGGTGGGCCGACGTGGACATGGGCCGCTGCGCGCTGGCCTTCCACGGCGGCGACCCGCGGACCTCGCCCTTCATTCCGCGGGCGATTCCCGGCTACCGGTTCGACGTGCTCCGGCAGAAGTTCGACGAGGAGACCGCCTACAAGTTCGCCTGGCCGATGTCGCTGGGCCGCTGGCGCGAGACCGCGGAGTTCCCCGACGGCTACAACATCCCGGGCCACGCGTACCTGGCCCGCTGGGGCGTGGGCGGGAGCTACGGGATCGGCGGCTCGCGCGGCTGTATGCGCAGTTGCATGGACTACCTCGAACGCGCCGGGCGCGTCGAGCAGACCTTCCGCGGCGGACCGTTCATCCGGCGCCCCCGCTGGAACCTCGACGCCTCCGGCGCCCCCCTGCCGGAGACCAAAGACTGACGGGCGGCCCATTGACCGATGAGCCGATGCATGGTCCTGACCGAAGGGCAGATCGCGCCCGTTCGGCCGCCCAACACGTCGAAGACACCAACGGCACCAACCGCACGCTGATCGAGGCCATCGCCAAGGGGCTCCGCTGGCAGGAGCAGCTCCAGTCTGGAGAGTATCCGAGCCTGGAGAAGCTTCGGAAGAACCTGCCGGTGCGGTGGGATGAGCAAAGGAAGATGTTGCGATCAAGAGCTGAATGCTCAGCATCAGCAGCGGCGCGCAGCGCCGTCCGCTGCATGCTGTTGTTAGACGGCATTCGATTGCTCGGCTTCGTCGAAAAGACTAGGGTAACCCTCCCCGGCACCGACGGGCCTCCCGTGTAGATGCCGTACATCCACCACGGCCCCGAAACGTATGAAGGCTTTCTCGAACCGCTCGTAATCGGATCCCCAGTATACCATGGCGCAGGCCATCGGCGCGCCTTTCCCTCCGTCCTTGCCGTCTACCAGAAACTTCAGTCGCGTGTCGTAGAGGAACGCTACGGCCGTGGCGGCACCCCAGACGTGCAGTTTCCAGTGTTTGGTATTTGCGGCGACCGGGACGAGTGCCAGCACTTCGGCGCCGTGTTCGGCGTGGGCTTGCGCGCACTTGCGAAGCCAGTTCTTGATCGTCGTTCCCCGCTTCCGGTCGCTGCCGTACGGTGGATTCACGAAGACGGTCGGATAGTCCCACGAGGCGGAGAGTCCGTCAGTCTCGGGCAGTGCATACTCGACCTCCGCGCTCACGATGGAGTGCTGATTCGAACACGGGTCGAGTCCGATCTTGCCCCCAAAGAAATGCCTGATTGCGCGGACGTACTTCGGCGGGGTACACCAGTGCTGGCTGAGCGAGTCATTGTTAGTTCGTCCGGCTGTCATCCGTTGTCACGCCTCCCAGTCCTTGTCTGCCAGTTTCCTCAGGTCGGTCTGCAAGTCGTCCAAGTACCCCCCGTCCGGTGTTATGACGTTATACCACGACTCCACTTCGGTCTCGTGCGTCTTGAAATAGCTGCGCAGGGCCTCGTCTGCTGCAAGGTCGACGCGGACCTTCGTGAATCGATTCTTCCCTTTCTTGCCTGAGTAGCTGGCGAGGAACGCCTTGCGAGCAGCCTCGAGTTCCGGTGTCGGGTTCAGGAGCAGCTTGTGGATGAACTGCGACAGCCCTTCGTCCGTGAGGAAGAGGAGCCAGTCGTACGACTGCGCGAGGACCTTCAACTCCTTGTTCTGGTCCTCGGATGTGAACCAGTTCCCATGATTGCTTACCACGCCGACGGTCAGCATGAACCCGCGCAGGTCCGCCACTGGCGCGTTGTCGATGATGTCTTTGACCAGGTCGCCGTACAGCCCCTCCCGGAAGGTGCCGTCATGCGCTTCCATCACGCCCCGGAACTGCCCGTCCCGCAGCCTGACCTTCTGAAGCGCGGATACGGTCCGGGCGACATAGGCCCCCTGCTTCGCCTTCTCGATGGTCTGCGGCCCCTTCTTCATTCCCTCCTCGACCCCGACCCGCTTGCACTCGAAGATGGAAAACGGGTCAGGGAGTAGTCGGCAGATCGTGAGATCGGAGTGCGAGTCGTGAAGGGAGTCCACGTTGGCAACCGTAACGTACTCGCCGTCGTCGGCGAGAACGCAGGCGTTACGCTTGACGCCGTCCGTGCTGACGAGCTGCGTGTTCTTCAGGGTCACTTCGCCGAGAGACGGCAGGTGGCAACGCAGCTTCGCCGGCGTGATCGGCAGGGAGATAGGGTTCGCGTGGATCTCGTGCCGCTCGGACACGGGGTGCAGCGAGAATTCGACATTGTGGTGGACGGCGGGGTTGGCGAACTCGGGCACCTTCCGCTCGATGACGATGTGATCACGAAGATCCCACGCGCGAAGCGTATAGAAGGTCACGATCTCCACGAGCGTGCCCAACGCGCGGCCCGCCGCCTTCTTGCGGTCCGAGGCATACTGGAAGACCGTGTTTGCCAGCGTGCTCTGAAGTGCATCGACCGACTCAAAGCTCAATTCATCACTCCTTATTGGCAGTGCCTGTGCCGCCTAACGTGTTTTTCGACAGAAAGCTGCTTTACCCGGACCGCCGACGGACAGATTACCACCATCTTCGGGGGTCGTCGAGCAGTTTCCGCAGCGATGAACCCGCTCGAGAGCCGAACTCGCGGCCTGACCGGCTATGGATAACTGGCATGGAGCAGAGTCTTTGTCACCAGTGACATTGCCCGCTCCGCGCGTTGCTGCCGTTCTCGCTCACTTCCCCGAAGCAGTGCCATTGCAGTGCCAAACGGCTCGCGGTGACAGTCACGTGACGATCACGTGAGCGTTTTTTGCCACCGCAAACGTCCCGGGACGGGGGTTGTATCCCGCCGCATGGAGGCATTTTCGGTTCCAACCGATTCAAACGTTCATTTGGGCCAAGTGCTCAATCACCTGGGCTGCCGACTGGCTGGCGGCGCGCTCCGGCAATGTGACCGGCCGCCACCTGAAAACGAATTGGGCCGCAGTTATCCGTTTGCCTGAATTCGACGTGGCCATGCCGGAATTATGCCAGAGGACCCATGACTTGCCAAGAGAATCCCGCGGGCATGCGCAACTGAGCGGACCGTCGACACAATGCGGGCCGGTTTCTCGCCTGATGGCGCCTTGCCCCACAGGCTGCGGCGGAACCTGATTCGCAGGGTTGCAAACGGCGCAGCCGTGAACCGGGTACCGACGTGATCCGGCGACGTCGTTTATTCCGCGCGGCTGCGCACGGCGGCCATGTCGGCGGTGGTGATGGTGCCGGAGCGGTCGACGTCGAGGGGCGCATTGTCGGCGGTCACCGGTTGCCCGGCCGCGTCGCGCACCGCCAGCATGTCGGCCGGGGCCACCTCGCCCGAGGCGTCCACGTCGCCGCAGCGGACGGCGATCTGCACGTCCGGATCGTCGCTCGGCGGCTCACCGCCGGCGGTCAGCACGGTCGGGGCCAGGGCCAGCGTCACCGTCTCTCCATTCGGCAACGGGCCGCTGAGCTCGACGGTCACCACCCGGGCGTCGCCGCCCAGGCTCACCGACTCGACCAGGTGCGACAGGTCGCCCGAGACCGCGCCCGTGAGCGTCACCGCGCCGGAGTCCACCGTCGCCGGGTCCAGCGCCTCGGCCGAGGTTGCCTTCACGGCCTGAAATCCTGCGACGCGCGGCTCGACGGTGCCGTCTTCCAGCGGCGTCTCGATCAGCCCGGCCGGACCGTGGTCCGCCACCGCGCTCCAGGCCAGGGAAGAAGCCGAGGCGCCGTACTCGTAGCAGCCCGCGTCGGGCTCGGCGTCGCGGAGGTTGCCCTCGAA
>CAZGEE010000242.1:0-3892 GCA_964525035.1 uncultured Anaerolineales bacterium | reverse complement strand
CGCAGCGGCGCGGCCGGCCCGTGGTCGTTCCGTACTCCTTGCCGCGCTCACGGATCCGCTCGCCCACCGCGTTGTCCTGCTCGGTCGGGAACGGCCCCGTCCCCACGCGCGTGGTGTAGGCCTTGGCCACCCCGACGAACGTTCGGATGGCCTTGGCCGGTATGCCGGCCCCCGCGGAGACGCCGCATGCCGACGCGTTGCTGCTCGTAACGTACGGGAACGTCCCGTGGTCCACGTCGAGCAGCGTGCCCTGCGCGCCCTCGAACAGGAGCCGCTTGTCGTCGCCCATCGCGTCCTGGAGGAGTTCGGTGGTGTCGCAAACGTAAGGCCGCAGGATTTCGGCGTACCGATGGGCCTTCTGCACCATGTCGTCCTCCGGCACGCCGGGGGAGTTGTACAGCGCAAGGAGCACCCTGTTCTTGTGGGCCACGATCCGGCGCACCCGCTCGTCGAGCGAGTCCGCATAGAACAGGTCGGCCACGCGCACCGCCAGGGTGCGGGACGCCTTATCGGCATAGCACGGCCCGATGCCGCGCGCGGTGGTGCCGATCTTGCCCTTGCCGAGGCTGTCCTCCTTGAGCTGGTCCTCCAGCTTGTGGTAGGGAAAGACCACGTGAGCCGTCTGGCTGATCCTCAGCCGGTCCCGCACGTCGATCCCGGCAACCTCGAGGTCGCTCAGTTCCTTCTCCAGGACCTCCGGGTCCAGCACGACGCCGCCCGCGATGACGCAGACGGCCCGTGGGTGGACGATCCCGCTGGGAATCAGGTGCAGGCGGAACGTTCGGTCGTCCACGACGACGGTGTGCCCGGCGTTGCTGCCGCCGAGGTAGCGCACCACGAAGTCGCACTTCTCGCTCAACAGGTCGGTGATCTTGCCCTTGGCCTCGTCGCCCCACTGAAGCCCGATCACGCACGTGTTGCCACTGAGTTCCATCGACCCTCTCCCGCGGTTGCTCCGGAACACCTCGGGCGCTACGCGGCGCGCCGCGACCCGATCCCGAAGCGGTCATTGTATCAGCGAGCCCCCTGAAAGCAAGAACGACGCGCTCCGCTTGGGTGCCGCGGGTGCCGCGCCCCCCGCTGAGGCGCCGACAGGGCTTTTTGCTTGAAAAAGGGGTTCGCCGACCGTACCGTGGCCTCGCTTCGATTGACACAGTCGACGGTCGGCGTGGGGCGAAACGTCCATGAAGACGGTTCAAGTGGCTGTCGTCGGGTTCGGCACGGTCGGCAGCGGCGTCGCCCGGATTCTATTGGAATCCGGCGATGCGCTGGCCGCCAGGGCCGGTGTGCGCCTGAACCTTAAGTACGTGTGCGACACGGACCTCCAGCGTTCCCGCGACGTGGACGTGCCCGCCGACCGGCTCACCGACTCGCTGGAGAAGGTGCTGGCGGACCCCGAGGTGAGCGTGGTCTGCGAACTGATCGGGGGCACCACGGCCGCCTATGACATCGTGGAACGGATCCTCGCCTCCGGCAAGAGCGTGGTCACGGCGAACAAGGCCCTGCTGGCCGAGCGGGGGATGCCGCTCGTGCGGCTGGCGCTCGAGAAAGGCGTCGCCATCAGCTTCGAGGCCGCGGTGGCCGGGGGGATTCCGCTCATCCTGGCCATCCGGGACGGCCTCGTGGCCAACCGGATCACCGCGATCACGGGAATCCTCAACGGCACGTGTAACTACATCCTCTCGAAGATGGCCGGGGAAGGGGCCTCGTACGAGACCGCCCTGGCCGAGGCGCAGGCCCGCGGCTATGCCGAGGCGGACCCGACGCTGGACGTCTCGGGACGCGACAGCGCCCACAAGCTGGCTCTTCTCGGCCGGGTCGCCTTTCGTGCCCCGGTGGGCTCCGAGGACGTTTACTGCGAGGGGATCGAGGGCGTTGACCCCGCGGACGTCGAGTACGGGGCCGAGATGGGCTACACCATCAAGCTCCTGGCCATCGGCCGGGCCGACGATGACGACGGAGTGAGCCTGCGGGTTCACCCGGCTTTCGTTCCGAAAGAAAATCCCCTGGCTCACGTCTTCGGCGCAAACAACGCCGTCATGGTCCACGGGGACGCAGTGGGCGACACCGTGTACTACGGGCCCGGGGCCGGGCAGATGCCGACGGCCTCGGCGGTCGTGGCCGACTTGGTGGACACCGCGCTGGGGCGGGCGCACATCACGTTCGCCCAGCAGACACTGTCCGGCGAGGACATCCGGCGTCCGGTGCGCCCGATGGAGGCGATCAAGTCCCGCTACTACCTGCGTTTCGAGGTGGTCGATCGGCCGGGAGTGCTCGCCTCGATCGCGGGGGTGCTGGGAACGCACGCAATCTCCATCTCGAGCGTGCTGCAGCCGGAACCGGCGGGACAGGAATGGGTTCCCTTGATCATCATGACCCACGAGGCGCTCGAGCGCAACGTGGAAAATGCACTGGAAGAGATCGAGGGATTGGAGGCCGTCGGTGGACGGCCCGTGTGTATCCGCGTGTGCGCGTGAGGTCGGTTCGATGAAGTATGGCATCGTGATTCCGGACGGCGCCGGGGATTTGCCTCAGGTGTCACTGAACGGTCAGACGCCCCTGGAGCTGGCGCATTGCCCCGCGCTGGACCGGGTGGCCCGGGAAGGCCGTTTGGGAACCACGTGCAATACCCCCGAGGATTTGCCCGCCGGGAGCGACGTGGCCGTGCTCAGCGTCCTGGGGTATGACCCGCACCGCGTTTACACAGGCCGCGCCTCGCTCGAGGCGCTGGCCGGGGACCTTGTGCTCGGCGAGGGTGACGTGGCCTTCCGGTGCAACCTGGTGACCGTGGCCGACGGGCGGATGGTGGACTACAGCGCCGGCGGGGTCTCCAGCGAAGAGGGCAGGGGCTTACTGGATGCCGTTGCCGCGGCCCTGGCCGACCGGGAGTGGGAGTTTCACCACGGGGTGGGCTACCGCCACCTGGTGATCCACCGCGGCAGTGGCTACGAGGATCTGGAGACGACCCCGCCCCATGACATTCTCGGCGAGCCCGTGGAGAAGCACCTGCCCCGTGGCAAGGGGGCCGACCAACTGGTTTCCATGATGGCCTCCAGCCGGTCGCTCCTGGCGGACCACGAGATCAACCGCGTCCGACGGGACCTCGGCGAACGGACCGCCACGCAGATCTGGCTGTGGGGACAGGGGACTCGGCCGACGTTGACGCCTTTCCGGGACCGCTACGGTCTTCGGGGCGGAGCCATCACGGCGGTGGACCTGGTGCGCGGAATCGCCAAGGGGATCGATTGGAAGGTCATCGACGTGCCGGGCGCCACCGGGTACCTGGACACCAACTACAAGGGCAAGGGAGAGGCCGCCATTGCGGCGCTGGATGACCTTGACATCGTGCTGGTCCACGTCGAGGCACCGGACGAGTGCGGCCACGAGGGCACTGCGACCGCCAAGATCAAGGCCATCGAGGCGGTGGATCGACACGTGGTCGGTCCCTTGCTCCACCACATGGAGACGGCGTATGACGGGTGGCGGCTTATGGTATTGCCGGACCACCTGACCCCGCTCAACGTGCGGACCCACACGCGCGAGCCCGTTCCGGTCGGCATCGTCGGGACGGGCATGGAGCCGATGTCCCCGGGGCCGTACACGGAGAAGCACGCAGCCCGGACGGGCTTCCGCGTCGAGGTGGGTCACGAGTTGATGGAGTATTTTCTTCGAGAGTAGGAAGGCTGCCGAGGCATGTCGATCGTCGTTCAGAAATTCGGCGGATCCAGCGTCGCTACCGCCGAGAAGATTCGCCGGGCAGCGAGTTGGGCGGTTGCCTCCAAGCGCGAGGGGCGCCAGGTCGTAATGGTCGTCTCGGCCCGGGGGGACACCACGGACGAGCTGATCGCCCTGGCGCGCGAGATCACCGCGCGTCCGCCGGCCCGCGAGATGG
>CAZGEE010000241.1:0-3914 GCA_964525035.1 uncultured Anaerolineales bacterium | reverse complement strand
TTTGGTGACCCCAACGGGAATCGAACCCGTGTCGCAGCCTTGAAAGGGCTGTGTCCTGACCGCTAGACGATGGGGCCATACCGATGACGACTTCCCTGCAACTTCTTCACCCGTCTTCGAACCGCCATAACAGTCGACCGGCATACCAAAGCTTTTCCCTATTCCGGGGCAACTATGCTCCGGACGGGCAACCCGACTCGGGACGGAGCATCGAGCGGGCCGGCGCGAAGAACCTTAACGATATCAAGGGCTCGGGTTGCTGTCAAGCCGCGACGGTGCCAGGGTAGCGTCAAGGACTGCGTGTAATATGTTCTATGAGGTGCCATCGGAGCCGTGCTCCGAAGAGGGCACGCTCGGCAGTGGTTCGGGCCCCAGTGCCTGCAACCGCACACAGCGGCAAAGACCCGTCGTCCGGGAAAGCGATGCCGGGTCCCGAAAAAAAGGTGCGGGGGCGGCAACGGAAAGCTCCCCACAATACGCTGCGAGCCAAGATGTTACGGCTGGGAAAATATCTCAGCGGGCATTCCTGAGGTATTGACGGCTTACGGAAGGTGCCTACAATGAAATTTGGTAGCGGCACGGCGGGTAAGCAGGTCGGCTTGGCAAAGGCTGCTTCGGTGACAAAGAGAAAAGATATTGCCGCAAAAGGAGCTATCGTTCAGCGTGACCGGGAGCGGTACGCCATCGCTCCACATCTTCCCGGCGGCCTGTTGACCAAGGAGACCTTGCAGCGCTACGCGGAACTGTTTGACCGCTACGATATTCAGGCGATGAAGATCACCGGCGCTCACCGAGTCGCGATCATCGGTTTCCGCGAAGAGGAACTCGACCAGGTCTGGTCGGAGCTCGGAATGAAACCGGGCGCGGCGATCGGTCTGTGTGTGCGCAGCGTGGAAATGTGTCCCGGTACGACCTTCTGCAAGCTCGGCCAGCAGGACTCCATGGGCGTGGGGCTGAAACTGGACGGGAGGTACCACGGAATGGAGTTGCCCGGGAAATTCAAGATGGCCGTTTGCGGTTGCCCCATGAGTTGTGCGGCAGCGCCGGTGCGCGACGTGGGGCTGCAGGGAACACCGCGGGGCTGGCGGGTGCTCGTGGGAGGCAACCTTGGGCCGCACCCCCGTTTCGGGCGCGAACTTTGCCTGGTCGAAAGCGACGAGGAAGCCGTTCGGGTGACCGATCGTGTGGTTGAATATTCACGTCGGAACGCCCGACCCAGGGAACGGCTCGGCCGGACCATTGAGCGAGTCGGGTGGGAGGCATTTTCGGAGGCGGTCCTGGAAGGAGGGGACGCCGGGAAGTGAATCGGCACACAAGGTGTTCGGACGCGAATGGTCCGACGCGTTTCTTGCTGAGGCTTGGGACTCTGTTTCCCCTGGTTGGGGTCGGCGGACGCGAAACGACTTTCGGAAAGGGGGTAAGGGACTCGACGCCGTAACCGTGCCGTAAAGCGAGCTGTGATCGTTATCGTGTCCAGGCCAGGGGAGAAGGAGAGGAACGGATGGCGGACGAGGCAGTCAATTTCCAAGCCGACGTCGTCAAAGCGCTGGGCCATCCTCTCAGAATCCAGGTGGTAAACTACCTGAAGAATAAGGAACGCTCGGTTTCTGAGATCGTGGAGCATTTCAGGGCGGACGCCTCGGTGGTATCGAGGCAACTGGCGATTCTGAAACGCGCGGGAATTCTGTCCTCGAGGAAGAGCGGGCTTAACGTCTATTACAGCGTAGCCATGGACTGTGCGCCCCAATTCCTCCGATGTGTCGCCCGCGAAGTGAGGAACAAGTTCGGGTAAGAGCAACACGACTCTGCGTTGTTGAACTGCGGCGGTGCGGCCCTTGCGCCGCCTCGTTCCCTTTGTCTGGAAGGGTGACGGCGACTGTTTGCCGCACTTGGCAACCGGGACCGGGCTGCTGAAGGGGTAGAAACACTACTCCCCGAAATGCCTTGCGCGTAACTCCGGGGTACGGGGGCACGACCGGCGCCGTCCGGTAGGGGGAAGCCGGCGACCCCGTGGTGGTGTTTCTTCCCTTGCAGTGCAAGCGTACACGCGTATCACGCGTATGTAGCGAGGCTCCCTCGCCGGGCAGCCATCAGGAAGGCACCGCCCCAACACGGCGCCTCCCCGTACCTTTCTCGCCACGCCCCCGCTTGGTCTCTTGCTCCGGCTTGCACTACCGATGTCGGCCGGAACGCCGCGCCCTGATCCGCTACAGGGCCTTCTCGGGCCGAAGCGTTTGACCTTTCGGGGCTTCCAGCTTAGAAAAACCGAACTCTGACGGGGTACCGGGTGGCTGCCACGAAGACACCAAAGGGCCCCGAACTGTCGTAACGGCCGATCCTGCCCGCAGGCCCATCGCGGCTTTCGCAATGCCTCGGAAGCCTGGGCCGCGAGTGGCCTGCTCCTGCGACCAACGTCCCCCCTTATGCCTCCGCCTCCCTAATAAGATAACACGTATGTGAGCCTATGGGCAAGAAAACGTGGGCCGGGCGAGGGCGATGACAACGCTATGGCAGTAATCGAAGCTCTTGCCCGCCATAATGTTACGTTGCGCTCGCGATATTGCCCCGTTGGCGCGTCCGGAAATTGCTTGACTTGTCCTCCTTCTGGAGGCAATAAGTGATGCTATTCAGGCCAACTGTGCTAGGCCAGGGGCTTCGAGGGGGGCTGGGAGCCAGGGTGGTGCAAGATGCCCCGCCGAAGGACGTCACAATATCTGCTCAAGGCCATCGCTCGGAAGATTCAGGAAGGTGCGTGGAGTCCCGGTCGACCGGTACCTTCGTTGCGCTCTCTCGCCCTGTTGTTCGGGGTGGCGCGGGCGACGGTGGATGCCGCAGTCCGCGAGGCCGTGGCCGAGGGCTTGCTCCGGACCCAAGCCCGCAGAGGGACCCGTGTCGCCGAAGGGGCTCTCGGCCGGGCGCGGCAGCTTCTCGAGGCGCAACGTAAGCAACAGGGCTCTGAGAAGATTGCGATTCTCCTGCCGGACGTTCGCGGGAATTGCATGCCGATTTATTATCGCAACGTAGTCTGCCATGTTCAGCGCCAGGCCGAGAAAATGGGGTGGCGGGCGGAACCCGTCTTCTGGCCCCTCGGTCGCCGGGAACAGTTCCCCAGGCTTGTCGCGGACCAGGGGTTCGACGGGGCGCTGTGCATCGTGGACCGCTCCGAGCTCTTTGCCCCCCTGTACCTGCTTCGGCAATATCGCTTTCCGCTGGTGCTCTACAACCGGCGCTTTCTCGACCTTCCGTTGCCGGCCGTGATGTTCGACGAGTACCGGGCCGTCCAGCGCCTCGGCGAACTGCTTATGACGATGGGGCACCGCCGGATGACGCTCCTCCTTGTGCAGAACACCTCGGCCGACGGTTTCAGTCGACAGCAACTCGCGGGGTGGCTCGACCTGTGTCGTCGGCATGAGTTGCTGGAACATTGGGACGAACCCGTCTACTTCCTGTCGCACCCGGACCTCGAGCGCGGCATGCGAGGCTATTTCCGGCGTCGCCCGCTTCCCAGCGCGATCGTGCTCGGCGGCGGGTGGCTGGCCCAGACGTTTCTCCGCCTCGACGACCTCGGGCTGCGCATTCCGCAGGACCTGAGTGTGACGGCATGCTACGGGCATCCGGGAAGCTATCGCGGCTGCGAAAACGGGGCTCTGACGGCCATGAGGCCCGACCTGGAGCGCATGGCCGAGTGCAGCCTGGAAATGCTGGCCCGGATGATCCGCGGCGAACCGTACCCTCCACCGGTTCGGCTCCCCTGCCACCTCGTCCGGGGCGACTCGATTCGACCGCCAGAGGGCGAACCGAACGCCGCGGCGTACCACTGACGGAGTTCCCACCCGAAACGCCTCGATTCTCGGTGTGAAAAACTCCGAATGTACCCGGTGGCCTTTCGGCCGCACCCTTCCGCGCGGCCGGTC
>CAZGEE010000240.1:0-3932 GCA_964525035.1 uncultured Anaerolineales bacterium | reverse complement strand
CTGCGGCCTCGCGGGCCACCCGTCGGATTTCGTCGGCGTCCAGCCCCGAGGCCTCCGGCTTGCACAACCCCTCGCCGCTGATCTTAAGAATGACTCGGCCGTACTTTCTCTCGCTCATGCGCATGTCCTACGTGACGCAGCCCCCCCTCGTCTTGCCCCCTTGGGAACGGGTCTGAACGGTCATTAGACCGCTTTCCGGCCCGACGTCAAGGGAAAGCCTCGCCCGCGGGGCCCGCATGGGGCTGGGGCGCGGCCCTGAACCGACGGACCGATAAAGTGCAGACCCGGCCGCGCGAGGCGAACTCCACCGCCCGCAGGCCGCGAAATCAGCCGAGGAAAGCGGTAACGGACCGCTTTGTTTGACCCGAGCCGTTGGCGCGACTATACTTACGGTACGACAGGCAGGCCGGGATAACCCGACGGCACCGCGACGGGCTTCAGCTCCGGGGCCGTTCACCTTGGCAGTCACACCAAAGCGCGGCTTTTCCAGGGCCAACCCGGCACGACGAGGGGTGTCCATGGCAGACGGCCGTCGAATGCTGGTGTGGGTGATGACGGCCTGCCTGACCCTCACGGCCACCCGTGCAAAGGCCGAACTCGGGCCCGCGAACGTTCTGCTCATCGTGAACCCCGCCAACGGCGATTCCACCGCGATCCGCACAGCCTACCTGGAACGGTACCCGGACGTCCGCGTCTGGGACCAGTACCAGGGCCCATCGAGCGTCACGATCGACCGGGCCACTTACCTGAGCGAACTGCGCGATCCCCTCGACGCGTACCTCCGTAATACCTACGACGATCAAGGAGAAACCCTCTGGAAGACGATCCGCGTCCTGGTCACAACGAAAGGCATTCCGCGCCGGATCGACGACTTCGACAATCCCGGGGTCGGGGATGCCCCATTCGAGGCCCAGGACGACTGGGGGGCCGGCCGCTACGACGCCGCCAGCGTGGACAGCGACTTGACGCTTCTTCACCAGACCATCCAGCCGGGGGCGGAGCCCGGCACGAGCAATTATGCGAACAACCATGTCCGCAACCCCTATCACGGGGAGACGCGACGAATTGAAGCGTTCGACCGCTCGGCGGCCACCACAGAAAAATCGCTCACGTTCAACGGCGCAAACGCCGGGTGGGAGAACCTTCCGGGGCCGCCCGAATCTCGCCTGACCCCGGGCGACGTGTATCTCGTCACCCGGATCACGGCGTACACGGCGGCCAAGGCCATCGCGGCCCTCGACCGGGCCGGCTCCGTCCCCCTCGGTCAGGCAACCAGCAAGGTCGTCCTCGACCGCGACGGCGTGAAAGTCTACGACGACGATCCTCCGTACAGCCTCGGGGAGGACTTTCCGGAAACGCGCGACGTGCTGCAGGCGGCAGGGTTCTCCGTGGAGCTCGATTCCACCTCCACGTTCATCCGATCCGCCGCGCGTCCGCTGATCGGCTACAGCGGATACGGAGTCAGCCACCAACCCGCTCCTCCGAGTCCGCGAGCCCTCTATGTTTTCGAAACCCTTGAGTTCGACCTGTGCCCCGGCGCGGTGTTCAACACGTACGAGAGCTTCAACGGCCGGGACTTCGAGGCGGCCGATCCCTACGACCCGCTCCAGCACGACGTCCAGGCCCAGGTGGCCGATTGGATCCACGTCGGCGGCACTTTGGGGCTCGGTCACGTATACGAACCCTTCACCTTCTCCGTCGGCGACAACGCAGTGCTGATGGAGCGGATGTTCGTCAGCGGGTGGACGTTCGCCGAGTCGGCCTATGCCTGCCTGCCGCTGCTGTCCTGGCAGAACATCGTGGTGGGCGATCCGCTCACGCGGTTCTACCTGGCCGGGGAAATCGAGCAGTGGGAAATTCTCGCCGACCACGGGCCCGCCGGCGAGGTCGCCACGGGGGTCGAAGACGGAAGCGTGGAACCTCGCGGCCAGGGATTACATGCCCTGCGGATTACGTTCAACCGCGATGTGGATCCCGCCACCGTCGCGCCGAACGTGCTGACTATTCTCGGGGACACGTACGGAGATCTCAGCAGCAGTGTCCTCTCGACGGAGCTGGACGGCGCGAAGCGGCTGTTGACGGTGCGACTCAGCCCGACCCTGCCCGACGCCGATCGTTACACGATCACGGTCACGGACCAGCTTCTCGACACCGAGGGTCTCCGTTTCGGGGGAGACCTGGCCCTGCGGATTGACGTGCTGAAAGGCGACGCGGACGGGTCGCGGGCGGTGAGCGCCGCAGACGTGCTCGCCGTGCGCAACCATGTCGGCGCCGCCGTCGATTCCGCCACGGCCCGCTACGACGTGGACGGTTCCGGGGCGATTACCGGGAGCGACCTCCTGGAAGTAAGGTCCCGCCTTGGTCAAGCACTTCCCTGAGCCTCTCGAAACCAGAGCCCTCCGAGCCGCGAAGGGACACTGACGCCCATGCGGCTACCCGGACATCACCCAGTCGACCAGGTGGAAAAGGTTTATCTCGCCCGGAGGAGTTCCGGCACCAGGGCCCGGGCCATCACCCTCCGATTGGCCAACCCGAATGAGAAGGCCACGCTGAGCGCGTAATGCAGCAAGCTGGGTACGAGACCTTGCACCGGAACCCCGAGGACACGTCCGCAGCCTCGAAAATGGGCCATGGGAACCACGTAGCCGGGATCGAAAAGACGAAACGGCTTCGGCGGTCGGCCGTTCAGCACGCGAACGATGTTGGCCCCCGCGCACCGCCCGCTCTGCAGGGCAAGCTGGACGCTCATCCGCAAAGGATCCTGCCCGTCGCCGCGCACGGCGGCCGCATCGCCCGCGACGAAGCACCGCTCACCGATCCGGAGGCACTCATCCACGTAGAGGCGCCCCTGGCGGTTCTTCTCCCGGTCAAGGGACTGCACGAGGTCGCCTGTCCGCACACCCGCCGTCCAGATCAGCCGCGCGGCGTCGAACGCTTCGCCGTCGTCGAGCTGCACGTTTTCCGGCGTGGCTTCGGCGACCGTCCGCCCCGTGCGAACCTCGATGCCGAGCCGGGCCACTTCTCTATGTACATAGCGCTGGACGTCCGGCCCGAGAGCCGGGCAAAGGGCCTCCGACCGCTCCACCAGGACCACCCGCGCGCGACGACCAAGGCGGGCCGGCCGGCGCCGCAGATGCGTGGCCACTTCGACACCGGTGTACCCTCCCCCGACGACAACCAGGGTCCGCCACCGGGCCCGGCCGACCTCGTCGCGGATCCGCCGTGCGTCAGGGACATCGTCGAGCGACAGCGCGACACGCTCCAGGTCGTCCCGGCCGTAGAAGTTCGTCCTGGCCCCCGTGGCAATCAACAGAACATCGTATTCCAGCAGGCCGGAGGGCGTTCGGACGGACCGTCCGGAAAGGTCCAGCTCAACTGCCGGCTCGGCCCGCGCGACGAGGCCCCATCGCTCCACCGCCCGGGCGTGCGGATACACGAGGCACGACGGCGGCAGGTCGCGCGAGACAAGGTCCGGCAGCACGGGCAGGAAGTGGGTCCCACCGCGAGGGTCGACCAGCACCACCTCCGCGCCCGCGCGCGCCAGCCGTTTGGCGGCCGCAAGACCCGCGAAACCGCCCCCCAGGAGAATCACGCGCTTCGCCGGCATGCGCTCACCATTGGCAGGAACGTTGTCCAGTCTTTACCCGTTAAGTCACTTGATCCGGGCGGCGGGTACCGCGTGTCAAGCACCAACCACCGATCGCCGTTCCCCCGAAGATACGGAAGCTCATGCCCGCATGGAACGGCCGGGCTTTCACTCGGCTCCACGGGCACGATCAACCAAACCAAGCCCGCTTCAGGCCGGGCACGTGTCGGCCCAAGGCCACTCGGCCGCCCCCGGCGATCAGCAGGAAAAGGAACACGACCGCGGCCTCGATCGCGTGAGAGGACCCGCGGAATCCGTCGCCCGCGTCCAGGTGCATCGCCGCCGC
>CAZGEE010000239.1:0-3941 GCA_964525035.1 uncultured Anaerolineales bacterium | reverse complement strand
GGCGGCCGCCGGAGACCCGCGGCGGGCGGCCGAAGCGCTGCTCGCCTACTACCGCGCCCGCACTGCGGTCAAGCACCCGGACGTCGACCGTTCGCGGCGGCAGGAGGTCCGCAGGGACTACGCCACGGAGCACCAGATGGAGGTGGCGAACGACGCCGTGCGGAACATCCTGATCACCAGCCCCTCCTATCCGCGCTTCGACTTCGGCGAGGAGATCGACTGGTTCACCAATCGCAGCCCCACGGGGGACAACGAGTGGCTGTGGCAGCTCAACCGGCACAGCTCGTGGCGGCCGCTCGGCCGGGCGTACTGGCACACCGGCGAGGAGAAGTACGCCGAGACCTACGCGCGGCAACTGGCTCACTGGCTGGCCCACTGCGCGTGGGTGGAGAGGAAGTCGCCCGTGTGGCGGATGCTCGAGGTCGGCATTCGCGGCTACGCGTGGACGGTCCACTGGCACTACTTTCTCGACTCCCCGCACTACACCCCCACGCTGCTCGTCCGGCAGCTCAACTGCCTGCACGACCACGCGACGTTGCTGACGGAGGACCGCGAGTTCACCAGCAACAACTGGGGCCTGATGGAAGCGCAGGGAGCGGCGTACATTGCCGGCACCTTCCCCGAGTTCCGCGAGGCGGATCGCTGGTGGCACAAGGCCGTGGCGCACCTCGCCGCCGAGGCCGACCGGCAGGTGCTGCCCGACGGCATGCACTTCGAGATGTGCTTCGGCTACCACAGCGGGTCGATCCACTGGCTGAGCCGGACGCTGCACCTGGCGCGGCTGAACGGGCGGGCCGAGAGCTTCCCCGACGATTACGAGCGGACGACCGAGCGGATGTACGAGGTGCTGGGCCGCGCGGCCCATCCGAACGGGCGTCACAGCATGTTCGGCGACGACCGCTCGGGCAGCGTGACGCGGATGGTTCGCGAGGGTGCGGAGCGTTTCCCAGGGAACGCGTGCCTTCAGTTCCTGGCGAGCGCCGGTGCCCAAGGCAAGGCCCCGCCGACGGAGTTGGCCCTGCCCGACGCCGGCATCTATTCCATCCGCAGCGGATGGAACGACGACGCGGTGCACCTCATTATGAAGTGCGGTATCGACGGTGGGTGGCACTGCCAGCCGGACAACGGCACGTTCGAGCTCTTCGCCTTCGGGCGTTACCTGATGCCCGACTCCGGCTGCTACATCTACCACGGCGACCCCGAGGGCCGCGCGTGGTTCCGCCGGACTCGCGTGCACCAGACGCTGACGCTCGACGGCGGCGACATCCGTTACGCCGCCGAGCAGAAGCTCTGGCAGCCCGGCGAGGAGCTCGACGCCCTGGTCATGGAAAACCAGAGCTACGAGGACTTGGCGCACCGGCGGGCGGTCCTGTTCGTGGACGACCGGTACTTCATCCTGGTGGACGATGCGATCGGCTCAGCCGACGGCCGGCTCGACCTGCACTTCCAGCTCGCCCCGGGCGAGGCGGTCATTGAGCCGGGCACCTTAATCGCCCGCACGGCCTTCGACGAAGGCGGCAATGTCCTCGTCCGATCCGTGCCACAGGAGGGCACGACGCTCGTGGAGGAGAAAGGACAGGTGTCGTTCCGCTACAGCAAGAAGCAGTCGCGGCCGGCCTTCAGCTTTCGCAGGTCCAAGGCCGCTGAGGCGCGGGCCGTCCGCTACGTGACGCTGGTTGTACCGTACCGGGGCCCGGAGCCGCCCGAGGCCACGGTCCGCGTGATCGAGGGCACGCCCGGGTCGTCGCGTGTGGAACTCGAGGCCACCGTGGACGGAAGCACTCGCCGGGTCGGCTACGATTTGGGCGAAGGACGAGCGTGGGCCAAATAGGCTCGCGCGCGGCGCCGCAAAAAGAAACAAGCAGGGCAACCAACGAGGTGATCCCCATCCCCTCCGACAGTGGTTCCCGCCGAGGCGTCTTTTGCGCCGCCTACATCTTTTCCCGGGCGGCCTCCGACATCGCCCGGACGTTCTCCGGCGGCACGTCCGGCAGCAGCGCCTCGTGGCTGGGGCTGACCACCAGGCACGGTCCCAGCAGCCGGCGCACCCGGCGGACCTCCGCCTTCACCTCCTCCGGCGTACCGCGCGGCAACAGGCGCTGGGTATCGATGCCACCCATGAAAGCCACCTGCCCCTTGAAGTCGCGCGCCAGGGTTTCGGCGTCCATGTTCGCCGCGACGGCCTGGAGCGGATGCAGCGCCTCGACGCCCATCTCCAGCAATTGCGGGATGACCTTGTAGATCGACCCGCACGAGTGCAGGATCACCTGCAACCCGTACGCGTGGGCCTGGTCGGTGAGCTTTCGGAAATAGGGAGCGACGAACTCCGCGAACTGGTTCGGGCCGACCAGCAGATCGGCCTGGCTCCCGAAATCGTTGCCGAAGAATAACCCGTCGATTTCGTCCCCCGCCTCCTCGAACAGCCGCTCGTTGGCCGCGAGGTAGAAGTCCACCAGGTGCCGCGTGACCGCGTGCACCACGTCGGGCTGAAGCATCATCTTGAGAAAGTAATTCTCCATCCCGAAGTAGTCGGCCACCTGGTGAAAGAACGGGCACCACATCCCGCTCGCCCGGTACCGGTCGCCCGAGCGGCGCAGGTCGGCCAGCCACTCGTCGAAATCAAGGTACGCAGCGTCGGGCCACGTGAACGCGTCGACCTCGGCCGGATCCTTGCAGTTGGCGAAAACCCCCGGCGCGCTGAGGTCGTCCGACTGCCGCGGATTGATGAACATCGGGCGCCCCTCGGGGTCGTGGTAGCACGTGCCCTGGTGGCACACCCACCGGTAGTCGTCACCCAGCGTCCTCCGCAGTTCTTCCTTGTCATTCGTCCCGAAGGCTTCCATCAGCCTGGGCCACGAATCCCGGTGCGGTTGTCCCATCCAAAAGCCGGTCCGGTCCGCCGCTTCGCCGGCGAAGATCCGTTTCAACCTCTCACGTCCCGTCATGGGCTCAGTCCTTTGCACTCTCGGCGGGCGGCGCCCGCTTCCTCACTCCGTTCGACCGGCAATGCTCTTGGGTGAACCGCGGTGCGGGCTCGGGAGCCCAATCTTCCCCGCAATTTCCTACTCCGATTGCGGCCCCGGGGCAGCCGTTTCGTTCGCGGCCGGCGCATCGGGCCCCTGGACGCTCCGCAACAGCTCCTTCAGCTCGCGCACCACCTCGGGATGCTCGCGGTAGCGATTGACGCGCTCGCTGATGTCGTCGCGCAGGTTGAACAACTCGCCCGGCTCGTCGTGGGCGGTGTAGCCTCGCTCGTCCCGGAACCACTGGGGTTCGGTGTTGTCGTCGGCCAGGCCGCTCGGGGCGTCTACGAAGACCCAGTCGCCCTTCCGGATGGCGAAGCGGCCGCAACAACTGTGGTGGACCCCGAACTCGCGGGTCGGCTTATCGAAGCGGCCCTGCAAGAGGGGCAACATGCTCACGCTGTCCTCCCCTGCCCCTTCGGGGACGTCCTCGCCGGTAAGCTCGGCACAGGTCGCCATCAGGTCGCCGAGGTCGACGAACCGGTCGCAGGTGGCGCCGGCCGGGGCCACTCCGGGCCAGCGGGCCACGAGCGGAATGCGGTGGCCGCCCTCCCACGTGTCGCGCTTGGTGCCGCGCAGGTGGGCCATGCTGTAGTGGCGGAATTCGCGAGCCCTCACGTAGGCCGTGTTGGCCGCAAGCCCGCCCCACGCCTCGGGGCCGTTGTCGCTGGTGAAGACCAGTAACGTGTTCTCCGCGATGCCCCGCCGCTCCAGCGCGGCCACGACCTCGCCGACGCACGCGTCCACCTGGCAGACGAAATCGCCGTAATCGTCGATCCCGCTGCGTCCCTTGAACCCGGCGGTCGGCACGATCGGCGTGTGCGGGGCCGTCAGGGCGAAGTCCAGAAAGAACGGCGTCTCGTCCGCCTGCTCGATGTACGACAAGGGCACCGGCAAGCGGAAGCTGCCCGATCGATC
>CAZGEE010000238.1:0-3942 GCA_964525035.1 uncultured Anaerolineales bacterium | reverse complement strand
CCTGGAGTTCCGGGGTCGATTGAAGGGGCTGGACCGCTCGACGAGGCAGAAACGCATAGCGGAAGTGAGCGAGCGGTGCGGGCTTGCGGACCGGCGTCGGCAGTTGATCCGTACGCTCTCGAAGGGCTACCGGCAGCGGGTCGGCCTCGCGGACGCTCTCCTGGGCGATGCGAAGGTCCTGATCCTAGATGAGCCGATAATCGGCTTCGATCCGCTTCAGGTGCGCCAGATCCGAAGAATCATCCGGGAGTTGGGCCAGGATCATAGCATTCTTTTTTCGAGCCATGTGCTTCACGAGGTAGAGCAGGTCTGCGATCGAATCATTATGATCGCCGGCGGACGGATCGTGGCGGACGGGCAGTTGGACGCGCTCAAGAAAGGTTTTGCCGGGGGCCGCCGAGCCATTCTCCAAGCCTCCGGGAAGGACGCAGAAGGGCTTCGCAAGGCCATTGCGGCGGTGGATGCGGTGCACAACGTCACGGTGGAGACGGACGACGGGCACGCGACGTTTACCATTGAGGGATCGCCGGGGGTGGACGTTCGCGAGACGATCAGCGACCTGGCGGTCCGCCGCGACTGGACCATCCAAGAACTGCGAGTGACACTGGCCTCGCTTGAGGACATTTTCGTGAGCAAGCTGTCCGAACATAATTCGGCTGGTCCGGCCGAGGAGCGCTCTAATCAAAGGAAGCAAAAGGAATAGCCTTGTGTTTTCGGGAGGCGACTAGATCCACGGAAACGCGCAGGAGACAATGTTATGCAAAAAATCCTCCTTCTAAGCAACCGTCAGCTTCAGGCTTATTTCTACGGCCCTCTCGGCTACTGGGTGCTGGCAGTTTTCTCGTCTTTCACGGCTATTATTTTTTCATTCTTAACCCTTATTCCTGGCAATTTAGTGCAGTTTCACTTTGTTCTACTTTACACCGCCGTACCTGGCCTGGCCACAGTAGTGCCCTGGTTGACCATGATGTTGGTGAGCCACGAAGTGGGCCGCGGAACGATCGAACCGCTGATGACGGCGCCGGTCACGGACACCCAGGTCATTCTCGGGAAGTTTTTTGGGGCGGCGGCGTTCTATTTTGTGTTGCTTGGTTTGACCTTGCTTTTCATCGCCTTGCTTGCGCTGTTCGGCAACGTGGACACGGGTCAAATCTTTGCTGGGTACGTAGGGGTCGTGCTCGCCGGGGCGCTGTATATCGCGCTAGGACTCTTAATTAGTACATGTACAAGCCACTGGTTTGTGAGCCTGGTCCTTACTCAAGTCATATTGGGGGCCATGTCTTTCGTTCCGGGGATATTAGGGTTCACCATTCATCACGGATGGATACACGACGCAATGCTGTATATGGATGTGCGGGAGCGCTGCCGCAGGTTTTGCAACGGAGTCATCGCCTTGGACGACGTGGTCTTTTTCGCCAGCTTGACGGCTCTGGCCCTGTTTTTGAGCGTCAAGATCCTCGAGAGCCGGAAGTGGCGGGCCTGACCGAGGGCGGGTACGCGGCGAACGCGAACCGGAACGTGACGGATAGCTCCGGAGAAAGCAATGGCTGAAAAGAAAACCCCCGAGAAGAGCCGTGCGGATCGGAACGAGGCGGGCCGTCCGGGCCCGGGGCGGAAAGGTCGGGCCCTGGTGGGGGCCAACGTGATCGTGGCTTCCCTGCTGGTCATAGCGCTCGTGGGGGCCGCCAACTATCTCGCCGGTTGGGTGACCGATCGGTGGGGAGCGACGGCCGACCTGACGCGCGGCGGGCGCTACAGCTTCAGTGACCGGACTCGGCGGGCCCTGGACAAGGTGGACGAGGACATCGTGCTGACCTCCCTCTTTTACGCTGGCGAGCAGAATGAGGTCGCACAGACCCGTAAACGGTGGATGGAGGATCTCCTTCGCGGACTCGATGTGCGGAGCAACAATATCCGGTCCGAGTTCATCGACCCCGCGGAGGACGCCAAGGCCCTGGCGGAGTTGGGCCGACGCATCGCGAAAGCCTACGAGGACGAAGCGGAGTCCCATGCGGAGGTTATTCGCCGGTTCGCGGCGCTCGCAACGGGCTTATGCAGTCTGCTGGAAGAAGAGCAGAAACGTTTCGAGAAACTCCCGGCCGACTCGGAGGAGACCCCGGACCTCTACCTTTTCAAGCAGGCGGTGCAGCAAGAGCTCGGCAACCGGCTGCGGGCGGTCCGCAACGTGCTGCAACGCGCCCGCGAGGCCGTGCCCTCAGTCTTCGAGGAGGAGGAGGGGGCCGCGGAGCCCCGGTCCTTCCCCGAGGCCGGGGGGCTCCAGCTTCCGGACTACGGGGGGACGGTGGACGGCATTCAGTCGGTGGCCGACAACATTTCGCAAGTGCTGGATGTCATTCCCAAGGAAGCCGAGCGGGTCCTGGAGCGCGAGGGCATGAAGCTCGGAGAGGCCCCACGGGCCCTGCTCGCGGGAGCGGCGGAGCGCTACGCGGGGATGCAGAAGGAACTGGTGGCCCTGAGCGAGCGGATCGGCGAGCTCGGATCACTGGAGCTCGAAACCGTCCGGAATCGGCTGGCCCAGGACAGCGTCGTGGTCCAGGCGAAGGGCGAGGTCCGCGTCATCCAGTTCGAGGAGATCTGGCCGCGGTTGCCGAACGTGCGTTCCCGCGACCCCATGGACCAGCGGGGGTTCAGCGGCGAGCAGATGATCACCTCGGCCCTGCTCGGGATGACGGAAGAGACCCGGCCCGCGGCCATTTTCGTCCGCTGGGGCGGCTCGCCGATCAGCGAGAACATGGGCAGCTTCACGGAGCTGGCGGGGCGACTCAAGCGGGCCAACTTCCTGGTCGAGAACTGGGACCTGCAGCGAAACAAGGAAATGCCCGAGGTGGAGGGCATGAGCCGGCCGGTGCTGATCCTGATGCCTCCGGAACCCGACCGCAGCCGGCAGACACCCCCGCCTCGGCCGGGATCGTACGCCCCGGTGCGCAAGTTCATCGAGCGCGGCGGCGATGCCCTGTTCTTCGCCCAGATTCGGGGAAACCCGATGCAACCGCCGACACCGTACCTGGGCATCCTGGAGGAGATGGGAATCCAGGTGAACGATTCGGCGGTCACGCTCTTTAGCATCGAGACGCCGGACGGACGCACCCACCTGCAGGGGCAGGTCGAGGTCCGCAAGTACCCCAGGGAGGGCCGCGAATCCTCGGCCCACCCCATCGTGGCGCCGCTCCAGAGTATGCCCGGGCAGTTCAACACGCCGTGCCCCGTCCTGGAGAGCGACTCCCTCCCGGCCGGAGTCGAGGTCTGGCCCCTGGTGATGACCCCGAGCGATGAGAATTACTGGGGCGAGACGAACCTTATGGGACTCATGCAGAC
This sequence comes from uncultured Anaerolineales bacterium, assembly GCA_964525035.1. GTDB lineage: Bacteria > Planctomycetota > Phycisphaerae > FEN-1346 > JAACEH01 > CAZGEE01. The sequence continues at coordinate 606 of CAZGEE010000238.1, read as the reverse complement.
CCGTGAGGCGGAGTACGACGAGGGCGAGGACGTGAAAGCCCCGTTCCCGATCGCCGTCGCGGCCGTGAAGAGAGATCTCGCTGGAAGCGAAGGTGACAACGACGAGGGAAACGGACCCGCATACGACGGCGAGTCCCGCGTCGTGGCCTTCGGGGGAAGGTACTTCGTCAGCGACCAGCTGCTTCAGGGACAGTGGATGTTCACCTCACAGGGCCTCGGACTTGTCCAACGGTATCCGGCGAACGGGGAGCTGGTCGTCAACGCCATGTACTGGCTCGCGGGCCAGGAGGACATGATCTCGGTCGGGCCAGAGGCCGTCCAGGTTAGCCGTATCCGGCATATCCCGGGCTGGCTGCTCAAGCTGATCCGCTGGTTTTTATCATTGGGTATGCCCCTGTTAGCTCTTCTCGTAGGGATCGCGGTTTACTTCGTTCGCAGCAGAGTGAGGTAGGACGATGAACTTCCGGACGACATTGATCCTGGCCGTGCTCGTCATCGCCGCTGCCGTGGTCGTCTTCGTTGCCAGGGAGCGGGGCGAACCGCCCGAGGAGGCAACCCGCCTCGGCGCCGCCGAACGCCTTTTTGAGGACGTGGCCGTCGAAGACG
>CAZGEE010000237.1:0-3967 GCA_964525035.1 uncultured Anaerolineales bacterium | reverse complement strand
CAGGCTGCCCGGCCAGCAGATGCGCCGCGCGAGCCACCGCGACGCGGGCGTCGGGCACCTGGGCGGCCACGGTTCCGTCGGGAACCGTCTCGGGCCTTTCGACAAAGACGGCGGCGGCTCCCGCGGCCACGGCATCGGGAAGGAAGTCATGACCGTCGGCCTGCACTCCGGGCACGGCGACGAACAGGTCGCCCGGGCGAACGGCGCGGCTGTCGCACGTTACCCGGGCGATGCGCGGGTTCCCGCCGGTGAGCAGCCTGGCGCCCGGCAGCGCGGCCAGAAGCTGCGAGAGCGACGTCCCTGTCATCGGATTCCATCCTGCCCCGGCCGGCGTGGATCGGCCGGGTGCTTAACGGTTTGCGCGGGCCATCCGGGACGGCTCGTCGGGCGGCACCCCGAGGTATGGGAGCGTCCGCTCGAGGATTTGCTTGACGGCCGGCGCCGCCACGGTCCCGCCATAATAGCTTATCGACGCATCCGGCTCGTCCACGACCACGAGGGCGGCCACCCGGGGGTTCTCCAAGGGAGCGGCCCCGACGAAGGAGGCCACGTACAGGCGATCGCTGTAGCCCGGCCCGTCCGGGTTTCCCTTCTTGGCGGTTCCGGTCTTGCCGAACACCCGGTAGCCGGGAATGGCAGCGCGGCGGCCGGTGCCGTGGGCATCCGCGACGACCCTTCGCAACACGCGCCGCCGCATGAAGTCCGCCGTCTCCCTGGTTAAAACGCGCCGGAGGCGGACGGGTGTCGACAGGTCTGCGAGGACCTCTCCGTCGGGCCCGTACGCGCGGCCCACCAGGCGGGGTTTCATCAGCACGCCGTGGTTGGCGATGGCCGAGAAGGCCGTCAGCAATTGGAGCGGGGTAACCAACACCTCGTAGCCCATGGCGACGCTGGTGGGGCTCCAAGCGGACCACTGGTCGAGCGGATGGACCAAGCCCTTCCCTTCGCCCGGAAGCAGGATGCCGGTCGGTCGGCCGAAGCCGAAGCGCTCCAGCGCCCGGTGGAGGCGTTCGGCTCCCATGCGGTCGCCGATAATGCCCATGCCGATGTTCGACGAGCGGATGACCACTTCCTCGAAGGCCAGATTCCCGTGGGGGGACACGTCGCGGAGCCGACGCCCCCGGATAAAGTGCAGGCCGTTGTGGCAGAAGATCTCCTCGCCGGGGCGGACCACGCCGGCCTCCAGCGCCGCCGAGGCGATGAAACACTTGAACGTGGAGCCTGGTTCGTAGGGGTCGGTCAGGACGCGGTTTCGCCGGGCGTACGGTTCCGCCTCTGCCAGTTGCCCAGGCTCGAACGATGGGTGATTGACCAGCGCAAGGAGCTCGCCCGTCTGCGGGTTCATCACGACGGCCGAACCGCCCTTGGCGCCGAACGTTTCGACGGCCTCGACCAGAGCCTGCCGGGCGAACATCTGCACCGTCAGGTCAAGGTTGAGCACGACCACCTGGCCGTCGCGGGCGGGCTCGTATCCCTCCGAACCGGCACCCACGGGCCGTCGTTTCGCGTCGACGCGGACGACCCGGCGCCCCTCGCTCCCACGGAGCCGGTTGTCCAGCAGGTACTCCAGCCCGCACAATCCCTGGTTCTCCGAGCCGACGGAGCCGACGACGTGGACGGTCAGGTCTCCGGTCGGATAACACCGCTTGCTCTCAGGGATCACCCCGATGCCGGGGATGCCCAGCTCACGCACCAACTCCTTCGTGGCGGCGTCGGCCCTGCGCTTGAGCCAGACGAATCGGCGGTCGGCGTTCCGTCGGAGCTTCCGCTGGATGAACTCAGGGTCCACGGCGATCGCGTCGGCCAACCTGTCCCACACGTGCCGCGCGCGGGCGTTGGCATACAAAGCCGCATGAAGGGAATGGGATGCCGTACCGTCGGCCACGGACGACAACGCAACGGCTGCGTCATGAGGTCCCGCAGCCGCCCGGCCCACGCGCCACTCCGCGCCGTGGGTCCGCCGGATGAAAACCGGATCGGCAAAGACCGAGTAGGCTTCCACGGTCGTCGCCAGGGGCCGGCCGCGGGCATCCACCACGGCTCCGCGGAAAGGCTTCACGGGGACTTCGCGGGTATACTGTCCCGTAGCGAGACCCAACAGCGCTTCGTGACTGGTGAGGCGAATATAAATCAGGCGCCCCATGAGGCCAAGGAATGCGGCGCAGAAGAGGACCCCGAGCAGGACCAGCGCTCTGCGGGGTTCATCCGATCTTGCGTTCAACGCGAATCCCGTGCCGTAGGTATCGTCGGACTCCTGACGGGTCCGGCCTGTTGCGCCGCACTCCGGCCCCGTGTCAACGGCAGCCCCGGGGCGGGAAGCGGCTCGAGGCGCAGGCCGAACCGCTCGTTCGCCGTATCAAGCCGCAGCGGATTGCGCAGCCGGGCCATCTTCAGTTCCAGCTCCAGGCACCGGCGCTTCACGTCCTGTTGCCGGTCCTGGAGCCGACTGGCTACGTACCGACTCTGCCGCGTGTCGGTGCGCAACACCACAAGCGCCATGCCGACGCCGACGAGCGAGGCGAACAGGACAAGGATTCGGATTACACTCATCGTCCGGCTACTCGGATGACGCCACCATGGTAATGGCCGGCAGTTTCAGGACCTGGCCCGGCCGAAGCTGGTCCGGCCCGCGCAGGCGCCCCTGGTTGAGTTCGTAAATCTCGCGCCACCGGCCGGGCACGCCGAAGACCTTGCGGCTGATGTCACAGAGTGTGTCGTTGGCGACCACCGTATAGGTGCTGCCGTTGTGCTCCCGCTCCGCGCGTCGGGCGACGAATTCCCGGACCTCACGCAGTGCGTCTTCCGAACCGCGGCTCTCCTCGGGGGACTCGGCCACGCGGGTCGTTGCGGCCGACGGGATGGCCAGTTCCATACCGGCCCGGAGACGACGCGGGTCAAGGTTCCCGTTAGCCTCCTGGATTCTCCGCCACTTCTTGCAGGTCCCGTAGACTTTGGCGCTGATCCGCCCCAGCGTGTCGCCGGCGGAGACCGTGTAGGTGCGGGCTTCCCCGGCCGCCTGGTCCTCGTTTCCGGCATCCGGATTCTGTTGCTCCACAGCCCGGTCTCGACCATCGGCGATGGCAGGGACGACGAGTTCAACTCCCGGCGTAAGGCGACCGGGGTCCACGTCGGGGTTGGCCTCGGCGATCCGGCGCCACCGGCCTCCCTTGCCCGGTCCGTAGGTCTTCTCCGCGATGGTCCACAGGCTGTCGCCGGGCCGGACCACGTAGTGCCGCCCCGGCGCGGATTCCGCGGCCGTTTCCTGCCGGTTCCGGACCGAAGAGCCCCTCTTCTCCGGAAGGTCGGCCTGCCCCGCATCCGCCGGGCGCTGCTCTCCACCCTCGCCGACGACGATCAGCCCCTTGTTCTCAGACCGGTACGCCAACGGTCCTGATGTTTCGGACACCGTCCCGGCGTCGGCGAGCATCGAGGTATCCTCCCGGTCCGTAGCCGCGACGGCGGTTTCATCGTCCTCCGGCGTCTCGCCCGTTTCCGTCTCCTCGGCTACCCGCTCCTCAGGAGTTTGTCCGGTGTCCCGGAGTTCGCGGTCGATCGCGTCGCCGCCCGAAGAACGAATTTCCGACTGGACCATGTGCGTCCCGCCTCGGTCGTGCTCAAGCACCGCCGGGCCCTCGCCCGAGAGGCGCATGCTCAGAATCAAGGCAAACCCGAGAATGACCCCCAAGCTGACCAGCAGACCGACCTTTGTCTCTTTCGACACCGTGCTCCTCCCTTTCCGGCCCGGGCGTTCGGACCGGCGCATCAACGGCGATTCTCTGCGATTCATCGACAGCATACTCTCGGGTTCACTTCCCACGAGGCCCGTGAACAACCGGGCACCTCAAAGGCCCTGGCGACGGCCTGACTCGGCTCTCCCGACGCAACGAGCCACGCGCAACTTGGCGCTCCGCGACCTGGGGTTGCGCCGCCGTTCGGCAGCCGAAGGCGTAATGGGCTTCTTCGTCAG
>CAZGEE010000236.1:0-3979 GCA_964525035.1 uncultured Anaerolineales bacterium | reverse complement strand
GGCGCCGGGGTCTACCTGCTCGGATTCTCCGCCGGAAGCCGGGTCATCCAAATGGCCTTCGGCGCGGAGGTCGCCCGGGGCAAGCTCGAGGCCACGGCGGGCGAGACTTCTGACTACATGGACACGGTGGAGCACGTGGTGTTCCTCGGCAGCAGCCTGTCTCGGCGCGATCCGCTCCCTGTGGATGGCATCGGGGGTCGGCTCACGAACTTCGTCAACCCGCGCGACACCCACTTCGGCGACCGCGCGCCCCACGTGGCCCCCGCCGGGGCGGGGCCGCGGTTCGGGAAACTCGTCAACCCGTTGGCCACCTTGCCTCGCCGCCCGGGGTTTGCCGCCTCGGCCAACGGGTTCGACCGGTTGCCTACCCTGACCGGGCCCGAGCAGTTCGACGTCGTGGACGCGTCGCCCCGGGGCAGCGAGGTCTTCCGCAAGATCAACTTCCCCGTGCCGCGCGAGCTCGTGCCGTACAACCTGGTGGGCTTGCCGGTTCCGGACGACGACCTGGACGATTTCGTCAACCGCGCGCCGAACCATTACATCGTGGTGGGCCGCGGCCCCAGTGGCGGGACCTCCGGGCCGGAGTTCGCCCAGTACCGCGAGCAGGCCGGAGAGTTCGTGCGGCGGTTCGTCGCCCCGGCGCTGCTGACCGGCCGGATCGAGGCCACGGGGCTTCAGGCGGAGGCGAGTCCCGTCCGCCCGTTGAACCTGCTCACGAAGCCGATCGAACCGCTGCTCCCATCGGGGAAAACCGCCCCGGCCGATTCGTCCTCCGAGCCGGCTCAGGAGGCCGGGGAGGGGGCAGGAGAGGACTGAAGCTCGTCGTCGCCCCGGGCGAGCCGCCGCCAATACAGGGCCACGCCGAGCGTCACCAGCGCGAGAATCGCGAGGTGAATCCGGACGGCTCCCTGGGCCGTGAGCGTCTCGCCCGTCCAGCCGATAAGCAGCCGCCCCACGGGCATCATCCCGCCGAAGAGCATTCCGTAGATGCCCATCACGCGACCGCGGAACCGCTCGCTGACCAGTAACTGTACGTAGCTGTTGATCCCGGACATGCAGAACTGGGTCCCGATCCCGGAGACGAACAGCGCCGCGACGCCCAGCCACGGCGTGTGGGTCAGCGTGAAGGCCCCCATCGACGCGATGAACACGACCAGCCCCACGAGGATGAGCTCCCGGCGCCGGCGCGAGGTGCCCAGGTAGGCCATGCCGAGCGCGCCGGCCACGGCCCCCAGGCCGAAGGCCGACAGGAATCCGCCGAACAGCCCGCTTCCCATGGCGAAGACCTCTTCGGCGAAGGCGGGCAGCAGGGTCTGGGCGGACCAGCCGAAGATGCTCGCGGCCGTGAGCAGGATCATGGTTCCGCGGATGGCCCGGTGGTTCCACGCATAGTACAGGCCGCCGAGCGGATGGCGCGACAGGCGGGCGTGCCGCTGGGCGACCGTCCCGACGGCCGGGAACCGCATGAGCAGCAGTCCGCCCACGAGGGCCATGTAGCTCAGGCTGTTGAATCCGTAGCACAAGGCCGCCCCGGCGGTGGCCATCAGGAGCGCGCCGAGGGCCGATCCGACGCTCCGCGAGACATTAAAGAGCGAGGAGTTCAGCGCGATGGCGTTCGAGAGATCGCGGCGACCCACCATCTGGATGACGAACGACTGCCGGGCCGGCATGTCGAACGCCCACACCGTGCCGTGGATCATCGCGACGACCAGCAGGTGCCACACGCGCAGCGCCTCGGGATTTACCAGCAGGAGGATCGCCAGGGCGCACGGCCCGACGGCCGCCAGCGACTGCGTGGCGTACAGGATTCGACGCCGCTGCCACCGGTCGGCCACGAGCCCGCCCACCGGCGCCAGGAAAAGCATCGGCAGGAGCGACAGGGCCCCGATCACCCCCAGCCAGACCTTTGAGCCGGTCAGTTCCCAGACGAGCCAACCCGTGGCTACCCGCTGGGCCCAGCGGCCCGTGGAGGAGATCATGTGCCCCGCGAAGAAAAGCCGGTAGTTGCGGTTTCGCAGTGAGGCGAACGTCCTGGCCAGGGCCGAACGAAGGCGCGAGGGAACGGCGGCTTCCCGGGAAGGGTCGACTTTCGGCGCATCAGGTGGGGTTTCGGGGTCGTGCATCGATCTGGGGGAATAATATACCCTGTGTGAGCGAAACGGCAAGCCGTTGGGGGAAACCCGCGCGGCGACGTTCCGCGGGATAAAACGTCCGGGGCGACCCGTCGGGTCGCCCCGGGATGAAGTGCGGCAGCCGTGGGGTTGGCAGCAGCCGCCGCACGAAGTTCGGATCGGGTCAGTCCGCCAGGTCCCGCATCGCCTCGCCGGCGAGGCGCGTCAGGGGCTCCTCGATCGCGTCGCCGGCACGCCCGTTGATCTCGTGGCCCCCTTGCGCCTCGCCTTCGTCCGTCGGGAGGTAACCGACGGAGTCGTTGGCGATGGAGATGACCAGCGTATGCGGCACCGGGCCGGCCTGGCGGAACCGGGCGGTGTACTCGCTGAACAGCTCGCCGGGCAGGGCGAGCATCGCCAGGTCGCCGGCCCGCACGGCCAGGATCTCGGTCTCGATCTCCTCGCCGGTCTTCCGCGGCGAGCCCTCGGGCCACCTGCGCCGGCTGACCAGCCGCCACGGCCGCCGACTGCTCGCCACCGGCCCGGGCGAGGCCGGCTGGAGGTCGCCCATCGCGCGGAGGACGATCTCGCCCAGCCGTTCGCCCATTTGCTTCGGGTACTCCGCGCCGACCTGGATACAGACTCGCGGGTTGATGTTGCCCGCCCCGGCGAGCGCGAACAGAACCGTCATCCCGGAGCTGCGCGACTCGACGAGGTCCTTCGTGTAGCCGGGATAGTCCGGCGACAGCGCCAGGCTCCTGGGCCCCAGCGTTACCGGGTGGCAGCCGTAGTTCACGAGCAGGGCGTCCCGCCAGCCGCCCGGTCGTGCCACGCCCACGAGCAGAACCGACGGATCATAGTAACCGGTGTGCTTGCCCTCGGCGTCCACCCACTCGTTGGTGGCCGTGCCGTCGTCGGCGACGACGCGGCGGTTCGACGCCAGGCCCGGCGCCTCGGCCCCGGCCACCTCGAAGTGGCCCGGCTCGCAGGCCTCCCATGCGCTCGCGACCAGCTCCGCCAGCTTCTTCTCCAGGTCCTCGCGGTAGCGGTGATCCACGTCCGTCAGCTCGGACTTGTAGACGCGCATCGCGGCCGGGCCGGAATGCGTGTGGGTGCCCGAGATGAGAATCGCCTCGGGCGCCAGGCCGGTTCGCCCGGCGGCGTCCGCGCGCACCCGCTCGACCATCTCGCGCGGATAGCCGATCACGTCGCTCGTCACCAGGGCCCACGCGTCCTTCCCGTCGCGGCAGACGAGGGCCTCGGCGCGCAGCGGATGACCCACCGACTCGGCCACGCCCTTCCGCGGGCCGTACCCCGCCATCGCCACGCCGAGCGGCGGCGTGATGTCGACGGTCGCGATCCCGATCTCGAACGGCTCCCCTGTCTTCCCGGTCATGGGATCCTCCTGCCAAATGCCGGCACCGGCTCAGCCTGCGACGGAGGGGAACGCCTTCCCGGCAGTCGCCAGCAGCATCTTCTCAATATGCTCCGCGGGGGCCATGTTCGTCTCGTACGCCCCCTGGGCCTGGGCCTCGTCCGTCGGCAGGTACCCGACGTAATCGTTCGCCAGCGAAACCACCGCGGTCGCCGGCATGGGGCTGGACTCGCGCAGCTTACCGGCGAATTCGCTGAACAGCTCGCCGGGAAGGCCCACGAAGCCGACGTCGCCCGCCCGGAGGACCTGGATTTCGGTCTCGATGGTCTCGCCCGCCCGGCTCCCCGGCAGGTCCCGCCGCTTCAGAGCTTCGCGCGTGCGCGTGAACGTCCACGGCTCCTGGCGCACGGCCACCGTGCCAGGCTCCACTGGAGCCAGGTTGCCTAACGCCTTCTGTACGATCGCGGCGAGCTTCTCGCCCGCGGCCTTCGGG
>CAZGEE010000235.1:0-3979 GCA_964525035.1 uncultured Anaerolineales bacterium | reverse complement strand
GCATGTTCTCGCGGCAGTGCAGGTTGTCGGCCACGATCGGGATGTCCACGTCGTCCCCAGGAATTCATGGGCCACTGGTCCCACTGGCCGTAATCGCTGTTGAACGGGCAAAAGAACATGTCGGCCGAGCCCCCCAGCTGGAGAAGGGCCTGGACGTGGGGCAACACACTGAACGGGTCTCTCTCATCCGACCACTGGCTCAGATTCCCCACGTCGTAGCTCGTGAACTTCTGGCCGTAATACCCGTCGACCGGCGCCGGGAGCCACCCCTCGTACCGGGAGGCGTAGCCCGTCAGAACCTGGTACATGTCCTTCAGATTCCTCTGGCATGCTCCGTCCTTCACCCACAAATCGAACTGCTTGAAGCTTGGCAGCAAAATACCCATCAGGATCGCGATAATAACGATCACGATCAGCAACTCGATCAGGGAAAAACCGCGTCGGTCGCCGTTCACGACACACTCCTCTCTCCGCGTCTGCCGCCCTATTTCGGTTCCAGCGCGAACCACCAGCAGTCGCTGCTCCACTGAAACGCCGGACCCGCCTCCTCCAACTCGCTCCACTCGCTGTAAGTGACCTCGCCCCCGAGGAATAGCGTGTTGCAGGAAGAATCCTCGTTAAAGAGGCCGATGTCCGGATTGTCCGGGTTGTCGGCGCGTTGGACTCCGCCCCCGTGGTGCCAGCCGCCCTTCAGGTTCGGCCACGGAGAATTGTAGCGGTAGAACAACTCGTCCGCCATGAGCGGCAAGTCCGCGTCGTCGAAAGACCTTGTGGCCGCCTCACGGCCGTCCCGGAAATTGTTGTTAAAAGCGGTACGACTCCAATAGAGCGTGTAGCCGGAGTTGACCCAGACCCGGTCTTGCCAGGACTGGTAGTTCGGCTCCTCCCACGATCGCCACGGGTGCTCCAACTGCCCGTGCGGCGCCGTCCTCGTCGCGTCCGGGTCCCCATAACGGCGGTCCATGGGGCAGAAGAAACACTCCCGGTTCCCTCCGCACTGCTTCAACAGTTTCACCTGCGTCAACCCGGCCCACCGGTCCAGGTTCCCCTCCTCATCCTCCCGCGCCGTGCCGACGAACTGGTAGCCGTAGTAGCGGCTGTAACTGGGAAACACACCGTCGCTGCGCTGGGCATAGGCCATGAGTGCACTGTGGCACTGCCTGAGGTTCTTCTGACACCCGCTCATCTTGACCTGAATGTCGAAAGCCTTGTAGGCGGGCAGCAGCACAGCCGCCAGAATGGCGATGATCACGATCACGATCAGCAACTCGATCAGGGAGAACCCACGCGCTGTACGATTCATTTTCGTTTTCCCATTCAGAGCATCCGAGAAATTACTTCCAATGAAACCACCAGGCGTCCCTTGCCGACGGTTTCATCACGAGGCCCGGTCCCTGTTCTTCCAGTTCGGACCACTTGCTGAATACCACCTGGCCGCCGCGAAGCAACGTATTACAACTCGAACGATAAAAGCCGTCCTCCGGGTCCTTGGACCCGTCCCGGCCGTGGTACCAGCCGAACGGCTGGCCATCGGAGCGGTAGCGGAGGTTGTCCGCCATTAACGGGATATCGTTGTCGCAATGCACGTTGGTCGGGCACTCTCGCCCGTCGGCGAATCGGGCCGGCACTGTGCCTTCGCCGACCTCGTCGCGCCGATTGATAAACGCGGCATACCCCAGGCTGGCCGTATACTGCCGGGTCGACCACGTGCGCCATCGCCAGCTCGGATACCCATAGTACGGGTCCATCGGGCAGAACATCGTCTCCGCGCCGGCGCCCAGGCGTTTCAGCACCAGAACGTCCCGCATGGTCACCTGGTAATCCTCCCGGTACCGCGCCGGGTGAAAAATCGACCCGCCGTGGTACGCATGGAAGGCCGGGAACTCGCCCCCGCACTCCCCCGCGTAGGCCATCAGCAGGGAGTGGATCGACCGGAGATTCCGAGCGCACGCGAGTACATAGTATCGCGTGAACAGCCCCTTCGCCGCCGGCAACAGAATCGCGGCAAGCAGGGCCACGATCGCCAGAACGACCAGCAATTCCACCAGTGTGACCGCTTTCGAAGCCCGCATGGCGGATCGGCCTCAAACGATCCATCCGCGCGAACGCGTTATCTGCTGCTCTAAGAATCCTCGGCAACCGCCCGCGACGCCTTGCCGTCGATTCCTCTTCAGCCGACCGGCCGACCTCTCCTGCTTTAAGTATATCCCCTGAAGAGGTGACTTTCCAAGCCTTTTTGCCGCAAAGGCTTATCCTCACAAGGGCCTGCCTGCGAGAATCGCGGCCCACCATTGGCCTATTGGCCGAATCCGGGATTCACTGGCGAAGGTCCGCACCCGCGTCGGTCGGCGCGGAACTGATTCCCAACTGTCCAGCCGTTGCGACCGCTCAAATCCTCAGGAGGATGGGGAAACCACGCGGTCCCGATGGTCCGTCAGGTTCAGTTTGGAGAGGTACTGTTTCGCTTCGCCGTCTCGCGCGCCCACGTTGTCCACGGCGGAGGCCACCGCGGCGCGGGCCTGCTCCGAGGACGGTTGCGGCGCGAAGCGGTCCAGGCACGCGAGCGTCAGGGGCCAGACACCCCGGTCGGCCCAGGCGAGGCTAAACTGATAGTGGGACTGGAACTCCTCGGGCCGGCAGCGGCGAGCCTTTTCCAGAGCATGCCGGGCTTCGTCATGCCGCCCCGTCTGCCAGTAGCCCAAGGCCAACCGCACCAGGGCCTCGGTATAATGCGGATTAATCTCTACCGCCGCCCGGTACTGCTCCAGGGCGTCCCCGGGCCGTCCCAGACTGGACAGGAGCAGACCATAGTGGTACCGGAGGTCCGCGTAGCCCGGGTGCTGCTTGACCATGCGCCGGTGCTGGTCCAACTGACGTTGCAACCCCGCTTCATGATCTTCCGTGCAAGGATAATCTTGCGAATTCGGTGTCTCGTTTCCCTCCGGGCCGACACCGCTTCGGAGTCTTCCCGGGATCGGCGGCCGCTCGTCGGTCCCGGAGCGCTGCGCGAGCGCTTGCATGCCGGCATCGGCAAGGCGGACGTAGATCGCCTCGCTGCCCGGGGCGATGCGGCGCGCGAGTTCCATGATCTCGGCGCTCTCCTCCACCCGACCGGCCCGCTGCAGAGCCAGGGCGAGCCCCGCGTACGCCACCGTGTACTCGTCATTGATCACGATGGCCCGCTGGAAAGCGGCCATGGCCGCGTGATAGTCTCCTCCCTCGGTCAGAACCATGCCCTTGAAGGCCACCGCATCGAGATACCGCGGGTTCTGTTCCAGAGCGGCGTCCACGTGCCCCAGGGCCCCGTTCAGGTCCCCCATGACCCCGCAGAGCCGTGCGGCTCGGAGCTGAAGATCCGCGAAGTGGGGGTGCTCGTCCAGGGCCAGACGCAATTCGGCCAGTGCTTCCGCGTGGCGACCCTCGGCCTCGAGCGACGCGGCGAGATCCTGCCGCGCCTCCCAGTGATCGGGTTCGAGCAGAATGGCGTCCTCGTAGGCCCGGATCGCTCCCGCGTGGTCACCGAGAAGAGCCAAAATACCGGCCAGTTCCGCCTTGGCCCGAAATTCCTCGGGGCGTGCCTCCGCCAGGAACGCCAACCGGTCCCGCGCACGCTCATAGTCTCCGCCGGCCATGTAGATTGCGGCAAGCCGCTCCGCTGCCTCGCATCCTGACCGCCCTGCCCGGGAAACCGCCTCCTCATAACACTCGATGGCCCGCTCGATTTCCGCACACCGTTCGGCCAACTGACCCGAAAGAAACCACACCCGCCCGTCGTCGACCGACTCGAGCAACACGGCGTCCAGCAACCCGCGGGCATCCCGGGGCCTCCCCTCGTCGGCAAGGACTCCTGCCAACAGCAATCGGGCTGCCGCGAAATCCCGCGTTCTTTCGAGGACCGACTCCAGGAAACACGCGGCCTCGGCCAACTCCATCCGCCGCGCCGCCCGCAAGGCCCGACGGAAACCCGCTGCGGCCTGCT
>CAZGEE010000234.1:0-3981 GCA_964525035.1 uncultured Anaerolineales bacterium | reverse complement strand
TCGCGGACGTTGGCCAGCGCGAGCACGGCGATCCAGACCGCGGCCCCGGCGATCACCAGCGGCACGACCAGGGCGGCAAACTCCTCACGCTGCCCTCGCAGCTCCGCGCGCTGTGCCTGCAAATCTCGCAGCGTCTCTTCGTGAGTCCGCTCGGCCCTGTCCCGCGCCTTGGCACGCAGGACAACGCGGTTGGCGCGAACCACCGTCTGGGCCTCGGGCACGGCTTCGGTAATCACGTCGGTCACCGCCGCGATCTGCTCCTCCATGGGCTGGCCCCCGGGCACGTGGCAATGGCACTTCAGCGCCTCGATGGCATTGATTCGGCCTTCCATGTCGAGAATCTCCTGGGCGTCGCCCAGGCTGATCCAGACCGTGGCGTCCTCGATGCCCCCCTGGTGCGGCCGGACTTCGAGCACCTCGAAGGCCGCGCCTCGAAGCGTCACCTTGTCTCCCGGAACCAGCGACAGGTCCTCGCCCAACTGGTGGCCGAAGACGGCTTTCCCATCGGGCACGGCCTGTAGCATCGGCTCCTTCTGCCCGCGGCCCACGACGGGGACCTCGCCCCGCGTGCCGACCAGCGTGACGGTTCGCTCCTTCTCCGGCCAGTAGACCTTTTGCTGAATGATCGGCAGCAGATGTCGAATGAGCACCGTCCCGGTCTCCGCGACCCGGGCCACGGCGTCCTCGTCCATGGTATGGCTCGCACACCCTTCGCGCCAGAACTCGGCGAGGTCCTGCTGCTTCGGCAACACGAGCATGTTGAAGCCGAGCTCCTTCATGTACTTCCGGTAGTCGTCCTCCATCTCGGCCAGCGCGCGGTCCATCTCCTTCTGCTTTGCTTCGAGCATCGCCTCGGTCTGCCAATCGTAGGCCCGCAACAGCCCTACCTGGCTTACGAGCACACCGACCGCGACCGCTACCGAGAGCAGCGCAATGGCCGCCCCCAGCTTGCGGTGAGCCAGCTCTTTTCGAACGAGTCGCCAGATCGTCATTCTGACTTTCCGCGGGTCCCCTTGAGCACTACGAGAACAACCAGTGCGACAACCAAGACGATAAACCCGCCCGTGATGAGCAGGTTGCGGAGCAAAGCCGAGGGTCGGCTCGCCTCGACGGGCTTGGAAGGAATCGATCCCTCAACGGAAGCGACCGATGCTTCGGACGCGTCGATCGGGACCGGCAGCTCCACCATGTCGACCAGCGAGACGTCCAACGAACTATGCCACGGGTAATCGAACAAGAGGTCCACGCCGGCGTTCTGTTCCTTGATCTCGCACGTGCATCGGCTCACCAGGAACTGGCATCCCATGAGGATGTTGCCCGGCACGATGCCGCGCCCCACCATCGCCATGAGCGTCCGGCCCCGCCCGTAGATCGGGATCGCGATCCGCTCGCCGCGATAGGTGGTTTCCAGATCGGCCTCACTGCCGAGCAGCATCGCCAGCAGCACCGCTTCGGCGGGGTCGTCCCGCGAAAGGCGAATCAACGAGAACTCGATGCGGAGCCTCGACGCCAGGTGCGGTGCGGCCTCGGCCAGTTCCGGGGGCAGGGTCAGCCGCTCGGGCATCTCGGCCAGCTCCTTCTCAATGAGCTGCGCGGCGGCATCGGCCTCGGCGCGGCCGGCGGGCTCGATAAGTACCCAGACCGCGGTCTGTCCGCCGGTGATCCGCTCGGCAATCGTCCGCCGGGCCGGCGAATCGACGAGAGCCTCGGCGTTGGGCTTCGTCAGCGGGCCCGCCCAGACCTCGCGGTCGCCGACCTTCGAAGCGGGGTACAGCAGCACCATCCAGGGCGCCTCGGCCGATTGCTCCGTCCACAGAGTCCGCAGGTTCTCGGCCATCTCCCCGCCTACGTCGGCCGGGTGGATCTCCAGGTTGGCCCGGCCCGGGGCTTCGGCCGCCCGCAGCACGTCGAGCGCCGCCTGCGAGCTCGCCTCCATCGCCCCGTCGTGAAACACGACGACGTGGTACGGGTCCGCTTCCCAGCGTTCCAGGGTGTATCGAAAAACGGGGACGCTGCAGGCCGAGCCGGGAGTTGCAGGCGCAAGCACCGCAAACAGCGCGGCCGCAGACAACACGAACGGGGTTAAAGAGTGCATGCCATAGCCTTTTCGTTTGATTCTGCGCTACGGAATTATACCATGCGCCACAACGATTGAAACGGCGCACCGCAGCATTTTAACTCTTAACGCAACCCGACCTTAACGTCATCCTAAGGAAGGAGGCCGTTTATGGCCGGACGTTCGATTCCGGTTCTGGTTTTCGTGGTCCTTTCTGTTGTGTTCGGCTGTCGTGACGAGGAGCCTTCGGCCACGGAGCCACTCATCTGCCACGTGGGCGGCACCATGCGGCCGGTGATGCTCCACCTGGCGGAGACCTACGAGGCCGAGACGGGCCGGCCCGTCGAGGTCAACTCCGCCGGCAGCGGGGAACTGCTCGCGCACATCGAGCTCCAGGAAACCGGCGACCTGTATGTCTGCCACGACCCGTTCCTCGACATCCTGATGAAGAAGGTCGGGATGGGCGTCGACGGGTGGACCGTGGCCGAGCTGACGCCGGTGATCGTCGTCGCCGAGGGGAACCCGAAGAACATCCAAGGCCTGGCCGACCTCGCCCGCGACGACGTGGACCTGGCCCTGACGGATTTCGAGCACTCGACGCTGGGGCACATGCTGCCGACTATCTTCCGCACGGTCGGCATCGACGTCCGCGAGCTGGTCAAGCAGAAGGACGTCCAGATCAACAAGAGCGGGGGCTACGTGGCCAACCTCGTCAAGACGGGCAACGCCGACGCGGCCATGGTCTGGAACGCCGTGGGGCGCCTTCGCGAGGACGCCCTGGACGTCGTGGAGATCCCCTCGGAGCACCTCCCCACCCCGGGGGTGGATACGCTGACCAGCGCGACCGGCAAGGCGTACGCGCTGACCCCCGTCCGGGTGACCCTGGCCACGCTGACCTGCGCCCGCCAGCCCGAGGCGGCGCAGGCGTTCGCGGAGTTCGTGAGCTCGGACCGGGGCGCGAAGGCGTTCGCCGAGTTCGGCTTCACGGTGCGACCGGCGGCCAAGGGATACGAGGACGGCAAGCCGGTCGCCGAGGGGGCCGCCCACGTCACCGCGGGCCGCGCGACACTCCGTATGTACGCCGGGGCCGGCCTGCGACCGGCGGTGGACGAGCTGATTGACGCGTTCGCGGCCGAGACGGGCATCGCCGTCGAGCCGGATTACGCCGGCAGCGGAGTCGCGGTCAGCCGCGCCCGGCAGGATCCCCACGCGGATCTCTTCATACCCGGCGACGCCTGGTACGTGGACCGTTTGCAGGAATTGTCCGGCCTGGTCGAGGAAAGGTCACCGGTGGCATGGTTCGTCCCGGTCATCATCGTGGCCAAGGGCAACCCGAAGGAGATCGCGTCGCTGGCCGACTTCGCCCGGGACGACGTTCGCGTGGCCCTGGGACGGGCCGAGGCCTGCCAGATCGGACGCATCAGCGGCAGGATCCTGAAGAAGGGTGGCGTGTCCCGCTCCGATCTGTCCGCCCGCGAGTCGCTGACCGTCAATGAACTGGGCGTCTGGATCAAGATGGGCACCGCGGACGCGGCCATCGTCTGGGATGCCATCGCGGCCAACATCGCCGACTCGGTCGACGTCATCCCGATCCCCCCCGAGCAGAACGTCATCAGCAAGGTGGTTGTCGCGCTGCTCGAGACGTCCGAACACAAGCCCGCCGCGCGGAAGTTCGTCGCCTTCATGACCGGCGACAGTGGGCAGGCCATCCTGAAGCGAAAAGGCTACCGGACCGAGGCCCCGTAAGGCGGCCGCCGCAGTGGAGCGTGTTTTGAAGAAAGACGCCGAGCACAGGCAGGACGAGGCTTCTTCGTCGCCGGTCGGACCCGCCGTCCATGCCCTGAGCGTGATCTCGTTCGCCGTCCTGGGGCTCTTCGTCCTCGCCGTGCTGCTCCTGGTCGTCGCCGACGTCGTCTACCTTGCCG
>CAZGEE010000233.1:0-4010 GCA_964525035.1 uncultured Anaerolineales bacterium | reverse complement strand
TCAGTCCAGCCGGATGCCGCGCTGTTCCAGCCAGTCTTTCAGGTCGCCCATCTGCGTCTCGAACAGCTCGTTGTCGTACTCGGCTTCCATCTTGCGGATCATCTCGGCCAGTTCGGGCTTCTCCTCCAGGGCCTCGGCCACCTTGGCCTCGAACGTGTCGCTCATCGCCCGCAGGTTGTCCACGTCGACGTGCACGCCGAGGATCGCCCCCAGCCCCCGGATGACCGCCTCGATCGACCGCGGGTTGGTGCCCTGGACGTAGGCGGGAATCTCGGCCACGACCGTGGCCATCCGCATGCCGTGGTCCGGCGCCAGCCGCGTCAGCAGCGTGGCGATGCTGCCCGGGCCCTCGTAGTCCGAGAACCGGATGCCGTGCGCCGCGAGCTCCGGCTTCATGGCCTCCTCGGAGACCGAACTGTGGAGCCGCGGGTCGCGCGTGTGCGGGACCGCCCCGGCGTAGCTGCCCACGAAGTAGATGTCGCGCACCCCGAAGCGCGACGCCAGCGCGAAGACGCACTCGGCGTAGTCCTCCCAGGCGACGTTCGGTTCCTTGCCCTGGAAGAGGATCAGGTTGTGCGCCGGCCCGGCGTCGAAGACGTTCGTGGGCGGCTCGTAGCGGTTGACCAACCCGTCCTCGATGGCCACGTGCGGCCGGAACAGAGCGCTGATCTCCATCGAGCCGGGGAAGTTGTAGATGTAGAACCCCCGCGGGTCGATCTCGGCGATCCGCTCCGCCCCGAGGTTCTCCGCGAGGTACTTGACGCTGCTCAGGGAGACCTCGCCGCCGTTCATCCAGCCGGAGAGGCCCAGCACGAGGCGCGGATGGTCCATCTCGGGTTCGCGGTGGATTGTCAGGTGATCGTCCGTCGCCATTCGTTCTCCTCGCTGCGTGCAATGGTCCTCGGGCGCGCGAAGCGCACGGGGCCGCGCCCTCTCGTCCACAATCCAAGGTGCAACCGCGCGGGGGCCGTGTCAAGGACCGTTTCGCCGGCGCGCCGCCGGCCGAGCCGACAGCGGCGCGCGCAGGACGAACCCGCAGCTTGCGGAAAACGGGAAGCCCCCCGGGCGGTAAAGCTTCGTCAGCCGGGGCTCAGAGCCGCGCGCGGTACAGTCGCAGGGAGTTGCCGACCACGGTGATGCTGCTGCCGGCCATGGCCAGCTCGGCGATCACCGGGTGCAGCAGGCCGAGCACCGCCACGGGGATGGCCACGAGGTTGTAGCCGAACGCCCAGGCCAGGTTCTGCCGGACGATCCGGCGGGTGCTCCGCGAGAGCCGGACCGCCGTGACCAGCCCGTCCAGGTGGCCGCGGACCAGGGTGACGTCGCTCGACTCGATGGCGATGTCGGTGCCGGTGCCGATGGCCACGCCCACGTCGGCCCGGGCCAGGGCCGGGGCGTCGTTGATGCCGTCGCCGACCATCACGACGGGCCCGTCGGCGTGGGCCTGGAGTCGGCCGATCTCCTCGCTTTTCTCCTCGGGCGGAACCTCGGCCAGGACGCGGTCGATGCCCGCCTCGCGCGCGATCGCCTCGGCGGTCCGCCGGTTGTCGCCCGTGACCATGGCCACCTCGAGCCCCATGCGGCGCAGCGTGCCCACCGCCTCGGCCGCGCCGGGTTTCAGGGCGTCGGCCACGGCCAGCACCCCGAGCAGCTTCCCCGCTCGCGCGACGAACATGGCCGTGCGGCCGCGGTCCTGCAGCGCCGCGAAACGCTCTTCCAGCGGGGCCGTCTCGACGCCGGCGTCGGCCATCAGGTCGCCGTTGCCCACGCGGATCTCGGCGTCGCCCAGCCGGGCGCGGACCCCCTGGCCCGTGACGGCCTCGAAGTCCCGCGGGTCCTCCAGGTCGATTTTCTGCTCGCGCGCGGCCTCGACCACGGCCTCGCCCAGCGGGTGCTCGCTGCGGGACTCGGCCGAGGCGGCCACGGCCAGCAACTCGTCCTCGCCGACGCCCTCGGCGGGAACCCGGTCGGTGACCTGCGGCCGGCCCACCGTGAGCGTCCCGGTCTTGTCGAGCACCAGGACCCGGGCCCGGCCGACCAGTTCCAGGGCGTTGCCCTCGCGGACCAGCACGCCGCGCCCGGCGCCCAGGCCGCCGGCGACCATCAGCGCGGTCGGCGTGGCCAGGCCCAGCGCGCACGGGCAGGCGATGACGAGCACGGCCACGGCCGCGAACAGCGCCGACGCCCACCGGCCCGTGGCCTCGGGCGAGGGTATCCACCGCAGCACCGGCCGGGCGGCCTCGGCCAAGGCCGCCATCTGCTCCGGGAACGCCGCCCAGGCGGCGAACGTCGCCACCGCCAGCACGACCACCGCCGGAACGAAGTAAAGGGTCACCCGGTCGGCGAACTGCTGGATGCGCGTCTTCCCGCCCTGGGCCTCGCGCACCAGCCGCACCACCTGCGCCAGGAAGGTCTCGGACCCGACGCGCGTCGCCCGCACCCGCAGCGAGCCGCGCTGGTTGACCGTCGCGCCGATGACCTCGTCGCCGGCGGTCCGCTCCACGGGCGTCGGTTCGCCGGTGACCATCGACTCGTCCACCGTGCTGCGTCCGTCCACGACCTCGCCGTCGGTGGGGACCTTCTCGCCCGGGCGGACGATCATGACGTCGCCGGCCTGGAGCCGGTCGATCGGCACCTCCTCCTCGCGGCCGTCGCGCTCGACCCGGGCGGTCCGGGCACCGAGTTCGAGGAGTCGGCGGACGGCCCGGCTCGCGCGCCCGCGGGCCTTGGCCTCGAGGTGTCGGCCCGTCAGGTGAAAGGCCATGATCATCGCCGCGATGCCCGCGAAGCTCGCGCCGATCAGCCCGGCCAGGTAGAGCGGGCCCGTAAGCAGCGCGGCCATGGAGCCGAGGGTGATCAGCACGTCCATGTTCGGCGTGCCCCGCGCGGCGCTGCGGGCGGCACTGGCGTGCGTGGCCCACCCGGCCCACAAGAGCACCGGCAGGGCCAGGACCAGTTGGCCGGCCTCCCACAACCACGCGGGCGTGCCCTCCGGGATCAGCCCGAAGAGCATCTGCGGGATCATCATCAGGATGATCGGCCCGGTGAAGCCCCAGGCGATGAGTAGCCGCCGGCGGGCCTGCCGGGCGCGTCGCTCGGCGTCGTCGGCCTCCTCGGCTTCGGCCTCGCCGCCAATGTCATCGGCCGGGGCCGCGTCGTACCCGGCGTCGCGAACGGCTTCCACCAGCCGCTCCGTGTCCGCCGCCGACGGGTCGTAGGTGACCGAGGCCTGTTCCGCCGCGAAGTTCACGTCGGCCTTTTGCACGCCTTCGACCGAGCGCAACGATTTGCCGATCGTGTTCGCGCAGCCCTGGCAGTGCATGCCGCGCAACCGGAGCGTGATGTGCTGCGTTTCGCCGCTCTCGCTCATGGCCCGCCTCCTTCCGGCATCGCGTGATACCC
This sequence comes from uncultured Anaerolineales bacterium, assembly GCA_964525035.1. GTDB lineage: Bacteria > Planctomycetota > Phycisphaerae > FEN-1346 > JAACEH01 > CAZGEE01. The sequence continues at coordinate 608 of CAZGEE010000233.1, read as the reverse complement.
CTCTTAAAAATTGTAGGCCCGGCCCCGTGCGCGGGGAAGGCCCCGGGGCCATAGGATTGTGCATCGATTCCGGAAGCCTGTGCATTGCCGCGCGCCGCCGCGGCGCGGTGTAATGGGGGTGACGTGGAGCGCGGAACCGATTTCCCGCAAGGAGGACCCGCCATGAACGAGCAGGCACCGAGCAATGGGCTCGATCCGTACACCCTGGCCCGGCAGACGTTCCGCCGCTACGCCGAGGCCGAGGGGCTGGAGCAACGCTACCCGGGGCTGAACCTCATGAGCCGACTGACCACGCCCGACCGGTCGATCGAGTTCCGCCTCAGCCTCCGGCGCGACGACGGGAGCATCACGGACCTGCCCGGCTGCCGCGTCCAGTTCAACGACGACCGCGGCCCGTACAAGGGCGGCCTGCGGTTCCACCCCTCGGCCACGTTGGAGCACTGCAAGGCCCTGGCGTTCTGGATGTACCTGAAGACGGCCGTGGTGGAGATTCCCTTCGGCGGGGCCAAGGGCGGCGTCGCCGTCGACTACGAGCGCCTCAGCGACGCGGAGAAGGAACGGCTCACGAAGAAGTACGCCGTGATCCTCCGCAACGACATCGGCCAGGA
>CAZGEE010000232.1:0-4018 GCA_964525035.1 uncultured Anaerolineales bacterium | reverse complement strand
CACCAAGTGGATCTCGTGGGGCGCCGGGCCGCGCGCGGGGCTGTTCATGATCCTCGGCGGCAAGGCCAGGGCGGTCCTCAGGGGTCGCTGCCACGTATCCGTCGACGACGTCAAGGCCGTGGCCAGGCCGGTGCTCCGGCACCGCCTGATTCGCAACTTCGCCGCCCAGTCCGACGGGGTGGGCGTGGAGGATATCGTCGACAGGCTCCTGGAAACCGTCCCCGATGGTGAAGAGCTGTACGATGCCGGCGCGAAGACAGCCAAAGCTGCGGCATCTTGATGCCGACGCGATCCAGCGGGTCGCTTCCCTGGAGCTTCTCGCTCGAGAGGTGATCGAAGGAACGCGCGTGGGGGTTCACGCAAGCCCCATGCGCGGCTTCAGCACGGAGTTCGCGCACCATCGTCAGTATGTCCCGGGCGACCCCGCGAAGCACGTGGACTGGCGACTTTACGGACGGACCGACAGGTACTACACGAAGCTCTTCGAGGCCGAGACGAACTTCGACGCTTACCTGCTGCTCGACGCCTCGGCTTCCATGCGGTTCGCGTCCGCCGGGCCCTCGAAGCTGGACTATTCGAAGTTCCTGGCCGCCTGCCTGGCCTACCTTGTCGTCTCGCAGCGGGATTCGGCCGGACTCGGCGTCTTCGACGACGAACTCCGCAGCTACATCGAACCGGCCAGCACCATGCGCGTGATCGGGGACATCGACGCCGAACTCGGCAAGCTGCCCCGACCGAGGCCGAAAACCGACGTTTCGGCAATCCTCCATGAGCTGGCCGAGCGAATACGGCGGAGGGGCTTCGTCGTCCTGTTCTCGGACCTGTTCGATAATGAGCAGCGCCTGCTCGAAGGGCTGGATCACCTGCGCTTCTGCGGCCACAACGTCATCGTGTTCCACGTTCTCGATCCGCATGAGTTGACGTTCCCCATGAAAGGTGCCGTTCGATTCGAAGGGCTCGAGGGTGAGGACCCGATCACCGTCGCGCCGCAGCGGATAAGGGACGCGTACATGGAGGAGCTGGAGAAATTCGTATCGACGATCAAGACCGGCTGCGAGCGGAACCACTCGGACTACGTGCTGGTGGACACCTCGCGCCCGCTGGGGGAGGTGCTCTCGACGTACCTGATGCAGCGCATCGCCGCGAAGGCCGGCACGACGAACAGGTAGGCGGGTGGCGGCGGAGTGGCCGCCCGTCCGAGACGGAACGGCGCCCAGGGCGAGAACGAATGAGCGGCGACGGAGCAGACGGGTCTGAGGCAAGGCCGCCTCTAAAGGCGAAAGGGCAGGCTGGGCGGCATGTGGTTTCTTAATCCTTGGCTGCTGTTGGGCGCAGGTGGGATCGGGGTCGCTGCCCTGATCCACCTTCTGAGCCGATATCGGCACAGGCGGCTGGACTGGGCCGCCATGGAGCTGGTGCGCCGGGCGGTGCGCGTGAGGACGCGGCGGCTTCGGCTCGAGGACGTGCTGCTGCTTCTGCTTAGGTGTCTCGTCGTCCTCCTGGTGGCTCTTGCGCTGGCGCGTCCGACGACCGAGGGGCTCGCCTCTTTGGGCAGCCCGTCCGCGGGGATGGTGGTCGCGCTGGACGGGTCGCTGAGCATGAGCCACGAGGTGAACGGCGTCTCACGTTTCGACAGGGCCCTGGCCAGGGCACGTGGAATCTTCGGAGGTGCGAGGCCGGGTAGTCCGGCATCCGTCCTGTTGATGGGCGCCAGGCCGCGGGTAATGCTCAGAAACGCCGGTTACGAGCGCGAGAGGGTCGAGGGCGTTCTGAGCGGCCTCGAGCCGCTGCCCGAGGCCCTGAACCTCGAGGCCGGCTTGGAACAGGCCGCCTCGCTCCTCGACGAGATGCAGTCGGCGAACAGGGAGCTCTACGTTGTCACGGACGTGCAGAAGACGACCTGGGCCAACCTGTCTGACAGGAGCAGGCGCCTGCTGGAATTCCTTTCGCGGACGCACCGCGTCTTCTTGGTGCCGGTGCGGGACAACGCTTCGGAGAACGCAGCCGTTACCGACTTCAGGTTCACGTCCGGTGCGCTGCGAAAGGGCCAGATCGTCCGACTGACGGCGAAGCTCAAGAACTACGGCCTCGACAGCCGCACGAGTATCAAGCTGTCGCTCGTGGACCGGGACAGGGTCGTGGAGCAGACCATCGTGGGAAGCCTGGCACCCGGGGCGAGTGCGTCGGTGCCGTTTTTCCTTCGCCTCGCCGAGACGGGGCCCTTGCGCCTGACGGCGAGGATAGGGCCGGACGGGCTGAGCTGGGACAACGAGCGGCACGCCGTCGTCCACGTAAGGAAGCGTCTGCGCGTTCTCGTGGCTGACGGCGAGCCGTTCGAGACGGGATACGGGGCAGCGGCCGACTATATCGAGAGGAGCCTCTCTCCGTTTGGCGGTCCGGTCGGCTCGCTGTCCGTGACGACCGTCCCGTGGCTCAGTCTGCCCTCGGTATCGCTGCGCAACTACGAACTGGTTGTCCTGGCGAACGTCCCGGACGTACCGGAAGTCACGGTCGAGGGGCTGTATCAATTCGTCCGGCGCGGCGGGGGCCTGATCGTTTTTCTCGGAGACAACGTAAGGCCTGACGTTCTGAACGATCGCATGGTGCGCAGCGGCCGGAACCTTCTTCCCGCGACCCTGGTCGCCGTGAAAGGCCGTCTCGGCGACAGGCCGGCCGGCTACCGGATCGACGGCAGCATACCCGATCATCCCATTGCTCAGGTCCTGTCCTGCTTCCCGGCCGACACGATCGCCGAGAACCGGTTCTCCAGGTACGTCGGCGTCAAGGTGCCGCCGGAGTCGAGAGCTGCCCTGAGGTTCTCCGGCGGAGACCCACTGCTGGTCGAGGGGCGATTCGGTCGCGGCAGGGTCCTGCTGTGCACCAGCTCGGCGGACCGGAGCTGGAACAACATGGTCCTGAGCCCGATATTTCCGGCGCTGCTGCACCAGGCGGCGACGCAAATGCTCCGGCTGCCGCACGAGCGCCCTCTGACGGTGGGCGAGAGATTCGTGGTGCCCCTGGCCGACAGGCCGGCGGGCGAAGTGTTCTCGATCACGGGCCCGGCGGGCGAGACCTGGAGCACCAGCTCCGCGCTGCGCGGCGAGGACGTTGTCCTCGATCTGCCGGGATTGGACGTGTGCGGGTTCCACAGCGTGCAGGCGGAGGACGGCTCCGGGTGGCCGCTTGCGGTGAATCCCGATCCCGCCGAGAGCGACGTGGGCCAGTGCGCGCCTTCCCAACTGGCCCGGGCGCTGGGGGACCTGCGGGTCGATGTCGTCGAAGGAGACGAGGATGTCGTAGCCTCCGCGCAGCAGACAAGGCGCGGCCGGGAACTCTGGAAGATACTGCTTGCCGCCGCCCTCTGCGCGCTCGTGTTGGAGTCCGTTGTGGCCAAGAGGTACGTCAGGCGCCCCAAGGTTTGAGAACGTGGACATCGACTTCCAATACCCGTGGCAGATAGCGATTCTGGCCCTTGTGCCGATCCTCCTGTTTGCGTTTGTTCTGTACCGCCGGGAGGCGAGCCTTCACCCACTGCTGAAGGTGGGGCTCGCGCTGCTGCGCACGTGCCTGTTGATGCTGATGGTTCTCGTGCTGTTACAGCCCACGGCGAGGACGACGACCGAGGCCGCTGTTCGAGGGCGCGTCTTGGTCCTGGTGGACGTGTCGGACAGCATGAAGATTCGCGATACCCGCAAACGCACGGACGATCTCATTGAGGCCGCTGCGGCTCTTGGAAAGATCCCCTGGCCGGACGGGACCTCGGCAAGGGAGCCCGACCGCGCCCGCTATGCCGATTACCTTTCTGCGAAGGAAAAACGGGACGAGGTCTCGATGGCCCCGCGGAGCGCGCTGGTGGAGGGGATCTTCAAGCACCCCGTTGGCAACGTGTTCGAACGTCTCTCGGCCGATCACGACGTCCGATACTTCACGTTCGCCGAGGAGCTTCAGGCGGTGCAACCGGGCGAGCACGTGGCCGACCTGCTGGGCGCCGCAGTGCGGCAATCGGGCTCCGCGACGC
>CAZGEE010000231.1:0-4026 GCA_964525035.1 uncultured Anaerolineales bacterium | reverse complement strand
AAGCAAAGGGGCCGGGGCGCCCCCGGCAGCGGCTCGGTGCAGCCGAGCCCGGGCCTCAGCGATGAGGGAGGGAAGGCCATGGCGGCAGATCGCCACGTAGAGGACGGCAGTGACCGCGTGGATGTGGACGTTGAAGTCGAAGGCCAGACCGGCGAACTGAACTTCAAGACCCTGAAAACCGGCGGCATCATCAAGCAACGGCAGAAGGACCTGTTCACGGTTCGGCTCAAGTGCCCCGGAGGGCGTCTGCCGGTCGAGCGGCTGGCCCGCATTGTGGAGGTCTCGCGACGCTACGGCGGGGACTACGTTCACCTCTCCGTCCGCCAGTCCGTCGAGATCCCTTATGTCCACAGCGGCGACCTCGGAAAGGTGAGCCGCGAGCTGGCGGAAGTCGGCCAGGAGATCGCCTCGTGCGGCGCGCGGGTGCGCGTGCCGGTCGCCTGTTCCGGCTGCGAGTACAACCCGAATGGGCTGACGGGCACGCAGGAGATGGCCCGGCGGGTGACCGAGCGCTTCTTCGGCACCGCCCGGCTGCCGCACAAGTTCAAGATGTCGTTCTCCGGCTGCCCGATCGACTGCATGCGCACCCACGAGACCGATCTGGGGTTCCAGGGCGCCGTCGAGCCGGTATGGGACCCGGAGAAATGCACCTCGTGCGGCATTTGCATTCAGGCGTGCAGGGAGGGCGCGATCGTGGAAGAGGAAGGGACACAGGGCAGGCCGACGTTCGTCGCCGAGAAGTGTCTCCTCTGCGGGGATTGCATTCGAAGTTGTCCCTTCGACGCGTGGACGGCCGGGCGGACCGGCTGGGTCGCGCGGTGCGGCGGCAAGCACGGTCGCCATCCGATCATGGGGCAGGTGATCGCCAGGCTCCTTCCCGACGAACGGGTGTTCGGGGTGATTGAGGCGGTGCTCAACTGGTACGAGAGCAACGGAAAAGACCAAGGGCGACTGCGCCTGGGCGAATTGCTGCTGGACTCACGTCGTTGGAAAGGATTCTTCTCGGAGATTTCGCCTGCCCTGGGAAGGTGGGCCGTCACGGAACCCTCTCCGCCCCGGCCGAACGAGATACACTTCGGCAGCGCGGAGGCGAATACCATCCAGCACGCCCCGAACGCGGATCCCGGCGTGCCGAAGAGCAACCTGAACCGGAGCCGTAACGGTTCCGCAAGTTGATGCGGAGGAAAGTCAATGCGCGAGGCGAACGAGAACCTGGGGCTCGGCACACGGGCCTTGCACGCCGGGCAGCAGCCGGATCCCGCGACCCATGCGCGTGCGGTTCCCATTTACGCCACGGCCAGTTACGTGTTCGACGATACGGACCATGCCGCGAACCTGTTCGCGCTGAAGGAATTCGGGAACATCTACTCGCGCCTGATGAACCCGACCAACGACGTGCTCGAGAAGCGGCTGGCCGCACTGGACAAAGGGGCTGCGGGTCTGGCATTTGCCAGTGGCCAGGCAGCCATCACCTCGGCCGTCCTGACCATCACCCATGCCGGCCAGAACCTTGTCTCTTCGACGAGCCTTTACGGCGGAACGTGGACACTGTTCACGCAGACGTTCCGGAAACTCGGCATCGAGGTCCGCTTCTTCGACCCGGACCATCCCCAAGAGATCGAGCGCCTGGTGGACGAGGATACCCGGTGCGTGTACCTCGAGAGTATCGGCAATCCGAAGAACGACGTGCCCGACTTCCGCGCAATTGCCGACATGGCCCATGCGTGCGGCCTGCCGGTCCTGTGCGACAACACGGTGACCACCCCCGCCCTGCTTCGTCCGATCGAGCACGGCATCGACGTCGTGGTATACTCCACCACGAAGTACGTCGGCGGCCACGGCGTGCACGTTGGCGGGGCCGTCGTCGACAGCGGCAACTTCCCCTGGGCAGACGACCCCGGGAAGTGGCCCGAGTTCTGTTCGCCCGATGATGCCTACCATGGCCTCGTGTTTGCCGAGGCCCTCGAGCCCATGGGCAACGTCGCCTACATCGTCCACATGCGCACGCACCTCCTCCGCGACATGGGCGGTTGCATGAGCCCCTTTGCCGCGTTCCTCTTCCTGCTCGGGCTCGAGACGCTGCACCTTCGCATGCCGCGCCACTGTCGCAACGCCGAGGTCCTTGCCCGATGGTTGGCGGAGCACCCGGCTGTCGAGTGGGTCAACCATCCCAGTCTGCCGGACCACCCACATCACACCCGTGCCGAGAGGTACCTGCCGGACGGCGCGGGGGCGATCGTCGGATTCGGCATTCGGGGCGGCATCGAGGCCGGCAAAGCGTTCATCAACAATGTCAAGCTGGCCAGCCACCTGGCCAACATCGGCGACGCCAAGACGCTCGTTATCCACCCGGCCTCCACCACGCACCAGCAACTCACACCCGAGGAGCAGGCGGCGGCCGGGGTGACGCCGGAGTACGTCCGGCTATGCGTCGGCATCGAGGACGTGGAGGACATCCGGCGCGACCTGGATCGAGCACTTCGGGCCTCCCGGCCATGAAGGACACGACTGTGAACCATCCATGGCACGAGAGTGCCGATCCGACACGGATCGAGAAAACGGACCGTTGCCCCCACGTCCTGCGGGAGCTGGGCAGTGTGGTTGTCGCCTTCTCGGCCGGGGTCGACAGCACGCTGCTCCTGGCCCTGAGTGTGCAGGTCCTGGGTCCCGAGAGGGTGCTTGCGGGAATGGGAATCTCGCCCAGTCTTCCCCGGAGAGAACGGGCCCTCGGGCGCTCCCTTGCCCGGCAGATCGGTGTCGAACTCGTGGAAGTCGAAACCCGCGAACTCGCCAATCCGGCCTATGCCGCCAACCCGCTCGAGCGGTGCTTCCACTGCAAGAGCGAACTGTTCCGGCGGTTGAAGATCCTGGCGGATCAACGAGGTATGGCGGCCGTGGTCTGCGGCACCAACGCGGATGACATGGGGGACTTTCGCCCCGGCCTGAGGGCTGGAAAACTCATGGGTGTGCGGGCGCCGCTGCTCGAGGCCGGTATGACAAAGCAGGATGTCCGCGACCTGGCCCGGGCTATGCGGCTGCCCACCTGGGACAAACCGGGCGCCGCCTGTCTGGCCAGCCGCATTCCCTACGGCCAGCACATCAGCGCCGAGCGGTTGGGACGCATCGAGCGAGCCGAGAACGTGCTGAAAGACATGGGGCTGGCCACCTGCCGTGTGCGCGATCACGGCGATGCCGCCCGAATCGAAATCCCGGAAGCCGACATGCCCTTCCTGTTGCGCCGGCGACATACTATTGTAGGTGGCCTGAAGGCTGCGGGATTCAGGTACGTTGCCCTGGACATGCGGGGATTCCGCAGCGGGTCGATGAACGAAATGCTCCCCGACGCGCACTGAGAGGATGACGATCCGAAGACGGGCCCGCCCAGGGGGCCGAGAGCGCAGGCACCGTGATCCTTCCGGTGCGGGTGCGGGGCGACGCGGCGAGCCCGCTTCGCGAGCCGGAAAACAAGGAATCCAAGCCTCTGTCTGCCCGGACGATCAACGTGCACCGTTTGGCGCTCGTGGCGCTGTGCAACTGGCTTGTGACCGAAGGACGACTGGTGGCCAACCCGCTGGCCGCCCTGCCCAAGGCCGAGGAGACCGGACCCGCCTGCAAGCGCCGGCCGCTCTTCCGCCTCGGCCGCAACTTCCTGAGTGCCTTCGACCTCGACCTGATCGCTGCCGACATCCCAAAGCGCGACGCCCAAAGCCGCACTGTCGACGTCCACAGCCTGCGGCACACCTTCGCTACGCTGCTGGCCCGAGGCGGCGTCTCCCCCGGCGTCGCCCAGAGGCTCGTGGCCACAGCGATAACCGCTTGACAATGGGCCTCTACACTCACCTCGACCTGACCGACACGGCCAGCGCCGTGGCAGCGTCGCCCAGCCTCACGACGGCCTCGTAGACTTGCCACTGCAACCAGCAAGACGGTTGCGGCTCCCCGCTGCCACAGCCTCGCCTCTCATCCGAGCTCGCGGCCCAACCACGCCTCCTGGGTGACCAACTCGGTGCTCTCGGGACACGCGGG
>CAZGEE010000230.1:0-4037 GCA_964525035.1 uncultured Anaerolineales bacterium | reverse complement strand
GCGTTGGTGGTGCAACGGACCGCGCGGACCTCCCCGCCGGCCCACCAGTGGAACAGGTCGATCCAGTGGACGCCGAGGTTGAACATGGGTCCGCCGGCCTGGTCGGCGTCGAGCATCCACGGGGCGTGGTCGCGGATGTAGCGCTCCGGCCCCCCCGCGTTCATCCGGCCGTGCAGGTGGACCACGTCGCCCAGCAGGCCGTCGGCGATCCACTCGCGGATCTTCCGGGCGACGGGGTCGTACCGCCAGCAGTAGCCGGTGGTGACCACGCGGTCGGTTGCCTTGTCCGTTTCGACCACGCGTCGCACGTCGTCGGCCGAGGCGCCCATGGGCTTCTCGACGAGGACGTGCTTGCCGGCCTCGACGGCTCGGGCGGTGGCGTCGGGCATCTCGCGGTGCGGGACGAAGAGGATAACCGCCTCGACGTCGTCGCGTGCGAGCATCTCCGCGGGGTCGCTGTGGGCCTCGAGGCCGAAGAATTCCGCTTCCGATTCGAGGAACCCGGCGTCGGGGTCGCACACGCAGACGGGCCGGAACTCCGCCAGCTGTTTGAACAGCGGCCAGTACCACCGCGGGTGCTGGTGGTGCAGTCCCCAGATGGCCAGTCCGATCGGTTGCATAGGGGCGCGTCCTTTCCAGGTTCGCTCCGCCTCCGTCCCGCACCGTCGGTGTCGGGGGACGCCGGGTCTCTTCCCGGAGCCCGGGAACAGCCGGGGCGCGGCGGTCCGGTGAGCAACCGGAACCCGTGACTGTAGGCGATGCGGCTCAGGGCGTCAAGGTGCATTCACGGGGCGCGGGAAATGCTGCGGCGGACGGCCGTTGCGCGCGGTTCGGCATCCGGCGGCATCGGAGCCGCGCGGGGACGTTGCGGGTACCGGGCCGGGATGGGGGGCGAAGGCCGACGAGGGGGTCGTCGCGACCCCGGAAGGTGCCAGGCGTTCGTGGCTTGGTGGGCAAATAGGCGGGGCGACAGGCACTCACGGCGTCCGAGCACCTGTCGCCCGTTATGTAATCTGCCCCCTGACGCCTCCCTATCGTCAGTAGGACAGGTCCCAGGAACTTTCGGCGGTGCTGAACGTGGGGGCGTCGTACACTTCGTTGTTGTGCCGTCGGCACTTCCGACAGAATCGATGCGCGGCGTCGGTCCACATCTGTCTTCCGCAGCGCAGACAACGGAGCCTCTTCTTCTCCAGTGGCTTGACGCGCAGTTTCATGGCGACCCCCTTTCTGCTTCTCGACCCACTCGTATTGTTTCCGGAACTGTTCTGCTGCATTTCACGATCCTGTTGAAAACGGGTTAAATCGGTTCCTTGGTCGGCGGCCTGGCCGGGAGGAGCCATTCCGCCCCGCAGCGGGCGTTGGTGCACCGCCACCAGTTGGACTGGTGGCCGTCCGCCGTGACGGCGCTTCCGCGTTGCATCGCCTCCCCGCAATCCAGGCATCTCTGCTCATCGTGCTCTTCCCTCATCGCGTACTCCCGCGGTGCCGACCTTGGCGCCAAAAAAAGCGGAGCCTCTCCGACGTACTGTCGGAAAGGCTCCGTCGCCTTTCTGCTTCCGGGCCCCGGCATCCTCGCCGAGGCGGGGCGGCCCTCCTCGGCCACCGTACTTAGAATCTATATCCGGTTTTCTTCCGAGGCAAGAGGAAATTCCCTCCTTTTTTCACACAGGGCGCAACTCGGCTCCACCACTGGAATTAGGACCCGTAAAAAAATCACAGGAAGCTTTCCGCGTCCACGATGCTCCGGGCGATCTCGCCCATGGGGCGGCTCTGCTCCTGGCTCTGGGTACGCATGAGCTGGTAGGCCTGCTGTTCGCTCAGCCCCTTGCGGTCCATCAGGACCCCCTTGGCCCGCTCGACGAACTTGCGGGCCTCCAGGCTCTGCCGCAATCCGGTGTTCTCGGCCTGGAGCTGCCGGAACTCCTCGAACCGGGCCTGGGCCAGGGCGATGGCCCCGGCGAGTTGCTCCGCCGTGATCGGCTTGACCAGGTACCCGAAGACGTGCGACTGCATGGCCTCGCGCAGGTACTGCTGCTCGGCGTAGGCCGTGGTGATGATGACCGGGCAGGGGCGCCGCTCCATGACCTCGCGTGCGGCCGCGAGCCCGTCCATGCCGGGCCCCAGCTTGATGTCCATCAGGACCAGTTCGGGCTCCCCGTCCGCGAGCCGCTCCAGGGCGGCCTCCGCGGTGGGGAACACCTCGACCGAGCCGACGCCGACGCGGCGCAGCATGTTCTTCAGGCCGACCGCGACCAGCGATTCGTCCTCCACGATGAAAGCTGAGCTCGGGGCGTCGGGCGTCCGGTTCGGCTGCTCGGTGGTCATGGCGCGCCTCCTTCGCTACTCGGCAAACGTGATGGTGCATCGGCATCCGCCGTCGGAACTCGCCCGTTCGAATCGGCCGCCCAGGTCGTGCTCCACGATGTTCCGTACGAGCAACAGGCCCGTTCCGCTCTCGACGGTCTCCGGGCACCCCTCCCCGTCGTCGGCCACCGTCACCTCGATTTCCCCGTCGCGCCCTCGGGACACGGCCACGTTAATCCGTCCGTGGGCTCGTTCCACGAACGCGTGTTCGAGGGCGTTGGAGACGAGCTCGTTGACCACGATGGCCAGGCTGGTGGCCGTCCGGCTCTGAAGCATGAAATTCGGTCCCGAGACGCCCAGGTCGGCCTGGAGCCCCGGGTCGTTGCAGGCGGCTTGGGCGGATTCCGCCAGGGCCTTGAGCAGACTTTGGACCGGGACGAGGTTCCGGGCCTGGGACGTCAGCAGCCGGTGCACGGTGGCGATGGCCTGGATGCGCGAGATGCACCGGTCCACCGAGGCCGTGCCCGACGGATCGATCTGGTCGCGCTCCAGTTCGAGCAGCGTGACCACGTTCTGAAGGTTGTTCCGGATGCGGTGATGCGCTTCGCGGATGAGCATCTCGAGCTGCTCGGCCCGGCGAAGAAGTTCGGCACGGAAGCGGTGCTGGTCGGAGATGTCCTGGAAGACGCTGACGGCGCCGGTGATTCGCCCGCGGTTGTCGCGGATGGGCGCGGTGTTCTGCAGAAAATCGAGCCGCTGTCCGTCGGGCCAGATCGCCGCCACCTCCAGGTTGGTCCGGGTCTCCCCGTCGAGGGCGGCGCGGACGAGGGGGAGGTCGCGCTGCCGGTAAGGCGTCCCGTCGGGATGGCACATCCGCGGGGCCTCGGGGTCCGGCGGTTCGGACGTGTAGGGGACCCCTTGCCGGTAAAGCCCCTCGGCCGCGGGGTTGACCAGCACGACGTGGCCTTCCGCGTCGACCACCACGATCCCCTGGGGCGCGCTGCGGATGACGGCGTTGAGCCGGGCCTGCTCGTTCTCCAGTTGCCGTAGAATGGCCAGCCGCTCCTCCTCGATGCGCCGCCGCTCGGTGACGTCCCGCGTGCTGGCCCGCCGGCCCATGAACCGTCCTTGGTCATCGTAGATGGGCTGGCAGACGTGGGCGATCCAGCGCACCGACCCGTCCCGGGCGACGATGCGGAAGTCCAGTTCGACCGGTTTCTGGCGGGAGGTGGCCTCGGCCGTCATGTGCCGGGCCACGACCGACCGGTCCTCCGGGTGCACCATCCGGACCAGCAGGTCCGGGTCGTCCCGGAACTCCCGGGCCGTGTACCCCGTGATCCGCTCGCAGGCGGGTGAAACGTAGGTCAATTGTCCGTCGGGCGCCACCCAGTACTCGCACGTGTAGGTGTAGTCGGCCACCATCCGGAACCGCTCTTCGCTCCGGCGAAGGTTCTCCTCGGCCCGCCGGCGTTCGGTCATGTCCATGACCGCCGCCAGGGCGCCCGCGTACTGCCCGTCGGCGTCGTACAAGGGCGAGGTCTCCAGTGTGGCGTAGAGCCGCGATCCGTCCTTGCGAACGAACTCGGCGTCGTGCTGCTCCCGGACGCCCCGCTCGCGTCGCCGGAGCCGCTGCGCCGCGAACTCCCGGTTCCGCTCGTCCATGAACTCGAACAGGTGCCGCCCTCGCATCTCCTCGGGCTCGTAGCCGAGCATTCGGGCCATGGCGGGGTTTA
>CAZGEE010000229.1:0-4038 GCA_964525035.1 uncultured Anaerolineales bacterium | reverse complement strand
TGGACAACGTGCCCGGGGCCCCCGTCGTGGAAGTGTTGATCCGGCCGCGCGACAGGATGTCCTCATTGACCAGGTCGAAATCCAACTGGCGCCGCGACAGCGTTTCGGCGACCCGGTTGAGCGCTTCCTGTACGGCAAGGGCATCCGGGTTTTCGCCGACCTGCTCGCTCCACGCGGCCGCGGTCCCCGTGCCGGGATCGAGCGCCGCGGCCAGGCTCGCCACCGGCGACAGCAGGGCGACCGGCGCGACGTGTTCTCCGCCGTGCAGCACCGCGCTGAGGCGGGCCAGGTGGTCGGCGAACTCGCGGTAGAATGGCCAGTAGCTGACGTGGTAGAACTCGTCGGGCGGACACTCCCACTTGCGGAACCCGGCCAGCGAATAGTAGGCCGCATGCGGCATGAAGTAGTTGATTCCGCAAACGGCCTGGAAATCGCCCAGGCGCTTCAGGGTCGGCAGGCTGAGGCCCCACCCGGCCGCGACGCCGAACGATTCCGACATGGTCCGCTCCTTCTCCAGCAGGTGCTCGGCGCTGGAGGCGAACTTGCACGCCAGGTGATTGTTGACCGGGTCGCGCAGCGCCCGGCTCTTCTGCTGGAAGGTGGCGTCGAAGAGCGTGTCCACCCCGGCGTAATGCATGGCCGAGGCCGGGGCGAAGTAGTCGCCCTGCAGCTTCACCTGGTTGGCGAACTCGCCTTCCATCAGTACGTGTCCGATCGAACGCACTCCGTGCTTTTCGCACCAGTTGTAGATGCTCTTGAAGAACGCCTCCACGTACATTCGCGTCACCGTCTCGTGCAGTGCCAGCCGTACCTGGGCCGTCCGCGGACCCGCCGGGTAAAACAGCGCGGGCAGCGCGCGGTGAAACGCCATGTCGTGATCGCGCGCGAACCGCTTCGGCAGCTCGGGCGTGAACGGGATGCTCCGCGGCTCGTGCGAGTAGAACATCGCGGGCTCGTCCGTGAAGATGCCCTTGACGCTCCGCCCGAGCAGCGAGCCGAGCCGTTCGGCGTACTTCTCGTGCGTCTCGCGCAAGAACCAGGCCACGGCCTGGCGGTTGAGCGTGTCGAGATAGCCGTCGTGAAACGCTCCGTGGAACACCGTCCGCGACACCACCATGACCTTCTCGCGGGTCCGCGAGGCGGTGTATTTCAGGCGGCCGTTCTTCACCTTCCGCGCGAGGCTGCGCTGCCGACCGAACTGCAGCTGGCCGTCGGCCATCGGAATGCCGAGGATGCAAAACAGCTCCTCCCCGTCCGGAAGGTCGCGCTCCACCGACTGGCCCTTCTCGAGTTCGAATTCGTCGCAGACGCGAAGCTGGCTCATGCGGTACTCGGGATGTTCCCGGGCCATTCGCATGCCGATGGTGCCCGACGGCCAGTTGTCCTCATCGTAGAGCCACGCCCACATTTTCTCCCGGCGGGCGATCCGTGCGCAATGCTCGATCGCATCCATCCACGCGTTGCTCATGTACGGCGTCAGCAGCCCATGGCGGGCGTGCATGATGAATCCGCCGAGGCCTTTCTCCTTCATCTCCAGGATCTGGCGCTCGAGTTCCTCGGGGTCCAGTTCGTGATTCCAGAACCAGAACGGCGCGAACCGGTACGCCGCCGGGGGATTGCGAAAGTCCTTCATCACGCCCACCGTGCACCTCCTGTCGCTTCTCGGCCGGGGTGTTCCGTAAGACGGCTACTGTATCGGCTGTCGCGCCGGTTCGCAAGTTTCCTGGCACGGCACCGCTCCGATTTCGTACCATGGTTCGGGGACAAGGGACTTGCGATCAGCACGGAAAGGATAGAACCATGGCAGCGAAACAGGCGCCCGTTCGCGAGGTGCTGAAACGGATGAAGAAGGCCTATCCCGGGGCCGACTGCACCCTGGAATTCGGCAACCGGCTGCAACTGCTGGTGGCCACGATCCTCAGTGCCCAGTGTACGGACGAGCGCGTGAACCGCGTGACCCCCGGATTATTCCGGAAATACCGCACGGCGAAGGACTTCGCGGAGGCCGATCCGAACGAACTGGAACAGGACATTCGCTCCACGGGCTTCTACAAGAACAAGGCCCGGAGCCTCCGCAACGCTTGCCGGAACATCGTCGATGAGCACGGCGGAAAGGTCCCTGCGGACATGGACTCGCTGGTGGCGTTGCCGGGTATCGGCCGGAAGACCGCCAACGTCGTCGACACGCACGTCGGCCGCGTCGCGCGACGCCTCGGCTGGACCCGGGAAAAGAACGCCGAAAAGGTCGAACGGGCCCTTAACGATCTGATCCCTCGGAAAGACTGGGTGCGGGTCGGGCACGAGCTGATCCTGCATGGCCGAAATGTGTGCACGTCGCGGAAACCGAAGTGCCCTGAGTGCCCGGTCAGCGACCTGTGCCCTTCCGCCGGGCGGGCCTGACTGGCCCGGGGGCGTCAGCAAGGAAGGAAGCGGGCCGCACCACGTAGGGGGTCGGGAGGCTGCGTGCGAACGTATTTCGGGCGGGGGCGCTGAACCGAGGGGGGGCTGCAAATCAAGGTTTCGGCCAAGGGGGGCAAAAAAGCCGGGCCGCCCTCTCGGAGCGGCCCGTTTCTTTGTTGGCGGGCGGAATCTTGGAGGGGAATTCCGCCCAGGTTGCGGGAATAGAGGTCCGCGTTCATCGGGCCGCCCCGGCAATCCGCGACGGCCCGGTTTCTTTTAGTGGGCGGTACCCGGAGGGAAGGTGCCGCCCAGGTTGCGGGGATTGAAGCCTACCTCCTACATCAACCGGCCTAAGGCCGGGTTGACTGCTAAAGCCCGCCGCTTTGAGTGTGAAGGGGGTTTTGGCATGTCCGCTGAGATTCTCGCACCCGGGGGAGGGCTTATGCAAGAATTCGGGGATGCCAAGCGAGCGGGCTTTTTTCCACCCTTTCCGCATTATTACGGTGCAAAGCTCATGCCATTGAAACGCCGTCCGGAACACGTTCTTCATGGACACCACGTAAGCTCCTTCAGTGTAAGGGGTTACAAAAACTCGTCGTTTGGTACTCCAAAATCAGACTGCTGTTGGCCTACGGTCCGGCGTCGTTTTTCGTAAACTCCGGAAGCGAACCCAGGAGGCCTGCATCCGCATAGGTCGTTGCAAAACAAGGACTTAAGTGGGTGTTTCTTCTGTCAAGCGCTGTTGACGCCGCGAAACGCGATCCTTGCCTCGTGTTCAACCCCTTCTTCCGTCCGAGCCACCGAGTGCAACTTCACCCTCAAATCGGCGTTATACCGAATCCGCGGGGCGAGGTCTCCCGACTGGGGTCTCGCAAATCGGTGCCACGAAGAGGGGACGACTTTCCCGGAGCCCGCTCCAGATGCGGAGACACGCGGGGAGTTGCCGCAGCCGACCCGAGCGGCCCCGAGAGTGCCTGATTACGGGCCCTTTGGTTTTCGCCGACGTCCGTCTTCCGGCGTGCCGTGTCACATGCCTCATGGGCCCGTGAAGAGCCGTTGTCTTCCACAGGGAAGAGTTGGCTGCGCCGTCGCGGGGCGGAACTCGTGGGAAGCTTGCAATCCAGTCCGCTTGGACTATAATCAGCATTTTCGGGAGGGGTTGCGTTGTTGACCAAGCGGATTATTCCTTGCCTGGATATTCTGGAGGGCCGCGTGGTCAAGGGCACCCGGTTCCTGAATCTGCGCGACGCGGGAGACCCGGTCGAGGTGGCCGAGCAGTACAGTCACGAGGGAGCCGACGAACTGGTTTTCCTGGATATCACCGCCAGCCACGAGCGCCGTCCGATTCTGCTCGACGTGGTCCGAGGCGTGGCGGATCGATGTTTCATGCCGTTGACCGTCGGCGGGGGCATCCGCTGCCTGGAGGACATTCGTGACATCCTCAACGCGGGTGCGGACAAGGTGTCCTTGAATTCTTCGGCCATTCGCGAGCCGGACCTGGTTCGGCGATCCGCGCTGCGGTTCGGGCGCCAGTGCATCGTGGTGGCAATCGATCCGAAGCGTGTCGTTCAAGATGGAAACTCGCGCTGGGAAGTGCACATTGACGGGGGACGCGTTCCGACGGGCCGGGAGGCGGTC
>CAZGEE010000228.1:0-4055 GCA_964525035.1 uncultured Anaerolineales bacterium | reverse complement strand
GGGCACGGTCCAAGGCGCGACCGACCTCGGGACGCTGGGCGTGGGCGGCTCGGCGACGCGCCTCGGTTCCATCGGCGACGGCCCGGCGGGGGAGCGGGAGGCCGACCTGTACCGGTTCACGCTGACCGGCGGGGCGCAGGCGACGCTGGACGTGCGTGCCGAACGGGACGGGTCGCCCCTGGATGCGTACCTGCGGGTGCTGGACGCCACCGGCCGCGAGATTGCCGCGGTGGACGATACGACCGGCCAGGACCCGGCGGTGGAGGTGACCCTGGCGGCGGGGACGTACTACGCGGGCGTGTCGGGGTATCCGAACCGGTCGTATGATGCGCTGGCGCCGGGGACGGGGGCGGCCCCCGGGAGCACGGGATTCTACCGGCTGGACCTGGACCTCTCGGCCCAGGCGGCGCCGCCGGAGGACGAGACGCCGGTCGGTGCGCTGGACCTGGCGGGCGATTTCCGGCCGCAGACGGACGGGACACACCTGGCCACCGGGACGGTGACCATCAACGACCTGCTGCGGGTGGAGGGGCAGGTCTGGTACGACGCCGACCTGACCGTGTGGGGGTCGGGCGAGGTGTGGATGGACGGCGTGCCGGGGCTCGGGGACGTGCGGATCTATACGGGCACGTTCGGCTTCCACGCCGGTGAGGCGGCGACGTGGGCGTTGAACGAGGCGCTGAGCGGATTGCAGGTCGTGGGGCTGGCCGTATCGGTGAACCGGTTCTGGCTGGAGGGGGACGGGGTCAACCTCCAGGGCCACGTGATGCTGCCGGAGATGTTTGGCTCCTTCCAGGTGCCTGTATGCGGACCGGACCACATTCGCCTTTCGTTGAGCGCGGGCCTCGCTTTTTCACAACCGACAGTCGCTATTCCTGAGAGCATGCGGTTCTACGGGCTGGGACTGACAGGGGAAGGTGCCCTTCACGTGTCGCCGGATGAGTTGGTCGTGGAAGGTGAGTTTGATCTTTCGGCCTTGTTCGCGCACGCCTCCGCCGAGGCCCAGATATCGATTACGAACGCCGACGGTGGCCTGCCGGAAGTGGCGGTGCAGGGCGGGTTCCTTTTCGACTATCCCATTACGGTGGCTCCGGGGTGGACCCTCGAAGACATCATGCTTCAGGTGGACACGACCACGAACGAGTTTCGGGGCTATGGCGAACTTGCCACACCTATGGGGTGGGGAGTTGAAGCGGGCCTGGGGTTTTACGACGGCTACTTCAACTACGGGCACCTCGGAGCGTCGTGGTCGGCCCCAAATCAGCCGGTCGTGATCTCGCCGGTTGTTTACCTCGCCGAGGTTGATGCCTCCGTAGACCATATTGCTCCGGACGAGGTGGACCACACGCCGCTAGTTATCGCCGGGGGCATGGACTTTACGGCGGGGCCGCAAGTCCACGTGATTGCGGAGGACGTGTATCTGTTGCGGTTGAACCTGGATGCCGAGTGGGTTCCGCATGCCGGCCGCATTACGGGCAACGGCGAATTCCTTGTTTTCGGCGGCCAGTATCCCCTTAGCATTGTCTCAGGAAAAGCCGTCATCGACGAGGACTACGGGGTGTACCTCGAGGGGGAGATGGGCTTGTGGGATTTCCTCCATGCAGAAATGGCTTGGCGGCTAGACTTGGAAAACACGCTGCACGGGACCGGTAAGGGCCACGTGACGTTGCCGGAATGGCTTGGCGGGCGTGAACTCAGGGACGCCAAGCTATCCGTTCAGTACATTCCTGACGGAGTAGACGAGAACGACTACATCGTGGCGGGCGACCGGGTCTGGCCGTTCCCGCCGGTGTGTGTGAAGATTCCGCTTCACCCGTCCATGTCTAGTCTGCAGGACATTGAGTTCTTCTCCAATTACGAGAGCATCGAAGAGATCGAAATCCCTCCGCCGCCCGAGGCGGCATCGGAGGCGGTGCTTGCGACACTTTCGGCCAGCACACCGTATGATTTCGACCTGCCAGCCGGATTGGAGAGCGCGCTGTTTCGAGTCGAGTGGGACGAAGGTGATACAGACCTTCATTTGACGAGCCCATCGGGCACGACGTACACACCCGAGAACGTCGGCGATTACGAGGGGGTCTTCTACTACAAGGACACCGAAGGTAAGCAGGCAATTTACGAATTAGTGAACCCGCCGGGGGGCAACTGGGAAGTGGTGGTGACCGAGACGGACGGTATCGGCGGGTACCGGGTGGAGTCGGCGGCTAGCACGGCGGCGCCCGCGATCAGCGTTCTGGAACCCGAGTTCGACGCCGCTGAAGGGCCGGTCACGGTCACCTGGACAGACGAGGACAGCGACTCCGACGCATCGGTCAACCTGTACTACGACACGGACCGGACGGGGGGCGACGGTGTGCTGATCGCCGGCGGTATCAGCGAAGATGACGAAACGGACACTTATACGTGGGACACGACGGGCGTGCCGACGGGCGAGTACTACGTCTACGCGGTGATCGACGACGGGGACAACGTACCAGCGGTGAGTTACTCCACCGGCCGGGTGAGCGTAGTGTATCCGGACGCCCCGGCCCAAGTGACCGGTCTGAATGCACCGGAAGGCACGGACACGTCGGTGCGGCTGACGTGGGAGGCCTCGGCGGCGGCGGACCTGGGCCATTACCGGGTTCGCCTGACCGGCGACGCGGCGGGCGAGTTCTACGAGCAGACCGTGGCGGCGACCGAGGCCGAGACGCTGATCGGTGGCCTGACGACCGGCGAGGCGTATCGTGTGACCGTGGCGGCGGTGGACGCCGACGGCCACGTCGGCCAAGCCGGCGAGCCGATCATCGTGGTGGTCGGCGGCGAGGCGACGGTGCCGCCGGAATCGGGCCAGTGGCAGGTCTTCGCCCAGCCGGGCACTACCTACGGGGCCCAGGTGCCGGGTGAGGCGGGTGATACGTTCGACCTTGTCGAGGCACCGGTAGGTGCGGCCCTGGACGCCAATGGCCAGTTCGAGTGGGACGTGCCGACAGACGCAGACGGCTGGCACGAGGTGCTCGTCCACGTTACGGGCGCAGAGGGTAACACCGAGGTGTACCGCTATCACCTGCTGGCCGATGGGTCCGCGCCAGCGTTTGCCGCTGGAGGGCCGCAGGTCGAGGCCGTGGACTCGTCCACGTTGGAGATTGCGGCCCCGGATGGCGTGGACACTTCCGGCGTGCTCCAGTACCGCTTTGAGCGGGACGGCGTGGTGGTCGGCGACTGGCAGCCCGCACCGGGCCTCACGGACACCGGACTCGACCCGAACACCGCCTATGACTATCGCGTGCAGGTCAAGGACGCCTCGCCGTATGGTCGGACCTCGGCGTGGTCTGGCGTGGTCTCTGGCCGAACCCTGGCGGCCATACCTGAAGCGCCCGTCCTCGGCGAGGTGACCGGGACGAGCATCGCGCTGGCCGGCCTCGCGGCAGATGGCAACCCGGCGGGCACCGAGTACGCCGTCTATAATGCCACGACCGGGGAGTACGTGGAGGCGGACGGCACACCGGGTCCGGCGCCGGTCTGGCAGACGGCCGCGGACTGGGCGGGGACCCTGATCGGCGGGCTGGAGGCCGACACGGCCTATGACGTCCGGGCGATGGCCCGCAACGCCGACGGCGTGGAGACGGCCTTGGGGCCGGTCGCCACGGCCCGGACGGCCCGGGAGTCCGAGGTTCCGACGGTCGTGGCGTCGGCGGTCAACTGCTCGGCCGGTATCATTGACATGGAGTTCTCCGAGGCGGTGGCCATCTCGAAGAAGGACGTGGGGGTGACCGATGGCGAGGGAGCAGGCGTCGACCTTACGGATGCCACGCTGGAGCACACGCCGGGCACCGGGGCGGTCACCCTGTCATTCGCGGGCGGCCTGGCCGAGGGGCATTACGTGCTGACGGCCAGCGGCACAAGCGTCCAGGACTTGGCCGGCAACCTGCTCGACGGCGATGAGGACGGTGAGGCCGGCGGTGACTTTGAGATGCCGTTCCACATCCTCAAGGGCGACGCCACGGGTGACGCGAAGACCAACATCTTCGACCTCCTGAAGGTCCGCCAGAACTACCTGAAACCCGCCGACGACC
>CAZGEE010000227.1:0-4059 GCA_964525035.1 uncultured Anaerolineales bacterium | reverse complement strand
CTACCCTGGCGGAGGAACAGAAGATCCTGGCGAGCAGCACCGTCGGGCAGAAGCTTGACCTCAGCCACATCCTCTCCGGGCAGGCGATCCTCAACATGCAGAAGCTCGTCATGTCGGTGCCCGTGAGCGAGTACGTAGTGCAGTACGTGGCGCGGCTCGTCCGGGCCACCCGCCCGCGCGACGACGGGGCGCCGCAGTTCGTCCGCGAGATGGTTGACTGGGGCGCGGGCCCCCGCGCCGGGCAGCACCTGATCCTGGCGGGCAAGGCCTTCGCGGCGATGGCCGGCCGGGCCACCGTCGGCGTGCAGGACATCAAGAACGCCTCCGTGCCGGTCCTGCGGCACCGGGTCAGCGCGAATTTCGCCGCCCAGGCCCAGGGCATCGGCCCGGTCGAGATCATCCGCAAGCTCCTCCAGGTGGTCCCCGAGCCGGAGGTGGCCAAGTACCGCTGACCTTCCGGCCGTCGTGGCCCGTGCGGCGCGGCGAGGTTCCCCGCTCGTCGCAATTCCCCTCCGCCCGACCACTACCTTCCGTTCACCCGGCAGCCGGTCGATGAATGCCGTCGCCGAGGCGATAGAACCCGTCCAGCTCGGCCGGGATGTGTCCCCGGATGGGAATCTGCCCGAGCAGGGCCCTGGCCGCCGCACGCTGCGACGCCGGCGAGCCGCTGTAGGTGACCAGGTACGGGTCCATGAACGGCAACTCGTAGAGGTGGTGCGGGTTCGAGAAGCTGATCCACACCGGGCGCGTGTCCGGGTGCGCGATGGGGTACCCGCTCATGACGCAGCGGGAATACGGCCCGTGAATCCGCGTGGTGTTCCACCCGAACTGCGACGGGAAGTAGAAGCCGGTGACGACGACGTCGAAGCGGCCTTCGGCCACCAGGTCGTGCACCTTGTCGGTCTGCGGGTCGCGGATGGCGGTCACTTCGCAGCCCGCTTCGCGCAGGACGGCGTTGAAGGCGTCGAGCGTGAACTTCTCGCTGTTGGTAATGGCCACCGTGGCCACGCGGAGGCCGGCCCTGAGCCGGACGGGCACCGTGCCGGCGCTGTCGCGCAGCAGGGTGATCGAGCGTTCGGCGAGGCGGTCGGCGTCCGACTGGAATGAGGATTGTTCGAGCACCGAGCGGCTTTGCTCCGGCGTGGGCGGGGCGCTATCCCGGTGCAGGCCGAGCCGCGCCTTCAGCGTGAGCACGCGACGGCACGAGGCCTCGATCTCCGCCGCGTCGAGTTCGCCGCGCTCCACGCACCCTTCGAGGTAGTCGATGGCCCGCGCCACTTCCCGGACGAACAGCAGAATGTCGATGCCCGCCTGCAGGGCCAGCCGGTAGCGATCGAGCCGGCGGTGATGGTAACTGACGCCGCCCATGTTCAGGGCGTCGGAGACGATCACGCCCCGGAAGCCCAGTTCCTTGCGGAGCAGGTCGGTCACGAGTGGGCGGCTGACCAGGGCGGGACGCGGATTTTGCGGGTCACCCGCGTCCGGGTCCATCGAGGGCAGACCGATGCAGGAGACCATGATGGTCCAGACGCCGGCGTCGATGGCGCTGCGGAACGGCACGGCGCTTTGGCGCCGCCAGACCTCGGGCGAGAGCGGGTTGACCAGCGTCATCAGGTGCTGGTCGCGGTCGTCGAAGCCGTCGCCGGGAAAGTGCTTGGCGCAGGCGGCCATGCCGTGGTCCTGCATGCCGCGAATGAACGCCGCGGCCAACCGCCCGACCGCCTCCGGGTCGCGGCCGAAGGAGGTGACCTGCCGCTGGTAGTCCTTCAGGGCCGCCAGGTCGACGATCGGGGCGAAGGCCCAGTTGTACCCGGCCGCGCGGCCTTCCACGGCGATGGCCTTGCCGAAGGCCTCCGCCAGGCGCTCGTCGTCGGCCGCCCCCACGGCCATGAGCGGCGGAAAGGTCGTGGTCCCGCCGACGCGTTCGCCCGCGCCCATGTCGAAGTCGCCCGAGAAGAGCAGCGGTACGCGTGCGGCTTCGTCGGCCTCGCCGGTGGCACGCAGGCACTTCTCCAGCGGGCCGCCGAAGACGTGTCCGCCTCCGATGCCGGTCTCGGCCACCCACTGCGGTACCGTGGCCGGTGCGGCGGAGTCCGCCGTCAGCATCGGCACGATCAGTTGCCCGATCCGCTCGCGGAGGCTCAGTTCCCCCAGCGTCTCGTCCACCCATCGCTTCGCATCGTCGGCCAGTGGTTCCATCATTCCCCTCACAGGTGACGCGGCTCCGCCTGTCGGATACGGCCCGTACACGGGGACGCGTCGAGGTTCCTCAGTCGAGGCATCCTACAGGAGCGTCGGCGTCGGGGCAACGCACAAAGCGGCGGGAGCGGTCGGATAGAACGTCGAGGCCGCTTGACGCCGGGCGATGCCGCGATACCATACACGACATGCAGACGGCCGAGAGTTATCTTCGCCCCGACGTCATCCAGCAGGTGCAGCGCCTGGACCTGAAGGCCCGGTTCATCGTGGAAGGGTTTCTCGCGGGGCTGCACGACTCGCCCTACCACGGGTTCAGCCTCGAGTTCTCCGAGCACCGCAAGTACGTACCGGGCGACGACCCGAGCCGGATTGACTACACCGCCTGGGCCCGGACCGACAAGTACTACATCCGCAAGTTCCAGGCCGAGACCAACCTGGCGTGCTACCTGCTGGTGGACCAGTCCGGGAGCATGGACTACGCCTCCGGGTCGCGGATGACCAAGCTGGAGTACTCGGTTTGCCTTGCCGCGGCGCTCGGGTACCTGATGATCTCGCAGCAGGACTGCGCGGGATTGCTGACCTTCGACGACCGGATCACGCACTTCGTCCCGCCGAAGAGCAGTCGCCGGCAATTGACGCACATCCTCTCCGTGCTGGCCCGTTCCCCGGCCGGCCGCGGAACGAAGCTGGCGGAGGTGCTTCACCAGACGGCCCAGCGGGTCCGCAAGCGGAGTCTCGTGGTGCTTTTCAGCGACCTGCTGGACGAGACGGACCGCGTGCTGGAAGGGCTGCACCATCTGTCGTATGGCGGACACGACCTGATCGTTTTTCACGTGCTAGACGAGGCGGAAGCTCACTTTCCTTTCGACGGGCCGGTACGGCTGGAGGACCCGGAGTCGGGCCGCGAGGTGGCCACGGACCCCGAAGGCATCCGGGCGGACTACCTGGCCCGGCTTGCGGCGTTCCAGGACCGGTTCCGCCGGGAGCTGGAAGGTCGCCGGGCCGACTTCGTGGCGGTGGACACCTCGAAACCGTTCGACAAGGCCCTGGTGAGCTTTCTCCTGAACCGGCGTCGGCGCTTCTGACCGGAGGGCAGCGGACCGCATGTGGGTGAATCCGTGGATGCTCACGGGCTTGGTGGTGGTCGCCATCCCGGTGGCGATCCACCTGCTCATGCGCCATCGTCCCCGGCGGATGGTCTTCCCGGCGGTGCGATTCGTGGAACAGAGTCACGAGGCCTCCCGGGGGATGCTGCGGCTGAAGCACCTGCTGATCCTCCTGTTGCGGGCCGCAGCGCTGGCCCTGTTCGTGATGATCCTCGCGCGCCCGATAGACCGTCGCCACGTGGTCGCCTCGGCCGGAGAGCTGGAAGGCCTCCCGGCGGCTGCGGTGCTCTGTTTCGATAACTCGCCGAGCATGGGCTATCGCCACCTGGGCTACACGCGGCTGGAGGAGGCGAAGCGCCTGGCCGCCGAGGTGCTACGGGAGTTGTCGCCGGGGAGCCGTGTGGCCGTGGTGGATCTGGCCACCGCGACGGAGGTTCGCGCGTTGCGCGGCGATCTGGTTGCCGCCGGCGAGGCGGTCCAGCGCGTCGAGTTGTGTTCCCTGAGCACCCCGGTCGCCGGAATGCTTCGCACGGCCGAGGGCTTGCTCGACGGAGCCGACGAGGCGCGGCGGGAGATTTACCTTTTCACGGACATGGACGCCGCCGCGTGGGAGGGAGTCCGGGACGGCGCGTTCGGGCGACATGAAGGCGTGCCGGTGTTCGTTCTGGACGTCGGAGCGGATGAAGATGACAACGTGGAGGTCGGCCTGCCGGAGCCCGCGTCGAGCCGGGTGAGCCGCAACCAGTCCACTCAC
>CAZGEE010000226.1:0-4071 GCA_964525035.1 uncultured Anaerolineales bacterium | reverse complement strand
CCGAGGCCTCGCGGGCCGAGGTCGAGCGGGCCGCCGAACGCTCCCTTCGCTGGGCTGCCCGCTGCCGCGACGCGCACGAGACGGCCGACCGCCAGGCGCTGTTCCCGATCGTCCAGGGCGGGCGGTTCGAGGGCCTGCGGAGCGAGGCGGCTCGCCGGCTGGTCGCCGAGGTGCCGGCCCCGGGCTACGGCATCGGCGGCGTCAGTGTGGGCGAATCGCACGAGGCCATGATCCGGGCCGTGCAGGCCGCCGTGGCCGAATTGCCCGCGGACCGCCCGCGCTACCTGATGGGCGTGGGCCGGCCGCGCGACGTGGTCGCCGCCGTGCGGCGTGGCGTGGACATGTTCGACTGTGTGCTGCCTACGCGGAACGGGCGAAATGCCTCCGCGTTTACCTTCGCGGGAACCGTGCGGTTGCGGAACCAGCGCCATGAGCGGGACCGAGGCCCGCTGGAGCCGGGGTGCCCGTGTCCGGCCTGCCGGGAGTTCTCCCGGGGGGCGATTCGGCACTTCTTCCAGGTCGGCGAGATGCTGGGGCCCGTGCTGGTCAGCCTCCACAACGTGTGGTTCTTCGCCCGGTTTTTCGAGCGGGTGCGCGAGGCCATCGCCTCCGGCACCCTGGACCGGTTCGAAAAACGGGTCCTGAAAAGCGTTGATTCGCCCGATTAATGCCCGTATAGTACGCCGTCTGCGTTGCAGGGAACGGGTGCTCCGAGCGCTTCGAGACGCAAAGGAGAGACTATGTACCGGGAAATCGTACTGGCCCAGGAGGGCACGGGAAACGGGGGCGGTTCCGAGGATGCCCCGTCGCCGGGGCCTTTTGGCGGATTGGGCGGAATGCTTCTTCCGCTGGCCCTGATCGTCGTCCTGATGTATTTCCTGATGATCCGGCCGCAGCGGAAGCAGCAGAAGCAGCGCCAGCAGATGCTGTCCCGCGTGTCCCGGAACGACCACGTGGTCACCATCGGCGGAATCCGCGGGATCGTCCACTCGGTGGACGACGAGGACGTGGTGTTGAAGGTGGACGAGCGCAACGACGTCCGCATCCGGCTGTCGAAGTCGGCCGTCGCCCGGGTCGTGGAACAAGAGGAAGAGGATTCCGCGTAGCGCGGCCGGCCACGGTGGCATCGTCGCGGTCCGGGAACCGTCCGTTGCAGTCCGAATGACCCCAGAAGACAGGCGCGTATCATGAATCGAACGCTTCAGTGGCTGACGCTCCTCATCGTGGGCTTCGTGGTTGCCGTGCCCGCGGTCCAGTTCATTATCGAGCCCAAACCCCTGGAGATGGCCCGCGACTACTTCACGCTGGGCCTCGACCTCCAGGGCGGCACGAGCCTGCTCTACCGGCTCGATGTTTCCGGCTCCGCGATGGAGCCCGAGGAGGTGGTCGACGTCATCAAGGGCCGCGTGGACCCCGGCGGGACCAAGAACTACGTCATCCGTTCGCAGGCCGGCGGGCGCCGCCTCGAGATCATGATCACCGGGGCCGACAAAGACGAGGTCCGGTCGGTCAAGAATCTGGTGGGGCGCAGCGGATACCTCGTCTTCCGCATCTGCGCGGACCCGGACGAGGTCAGCAACTTCGAGAACATTGCCCGGGACCGCCTCAAGGGCGTTGCCCCGCCTCCGAAGTACGAATGGATTCCCTGCCGGTGGAACTCCAAGCTGCATTGGCCCCGGGTGCGTGAATTGCTCTTCGGCCGCGAAGCGGAGATCACCCGCGCCGAAGCCATGGAGCGGTTCAGGAACGCCCCGGCAGGGGAGGACGCGTCCCTGGGCTACGTGATCCACGAGACCGGCGGCGCGGGGTACCTCAAGACGGGGACGCGCGTCATCGGCGAGGAGCCGTCCGAGACGGAAGAAGAGCCCGCTACGGAGGAGGCCGACGAGAAGCCGCCGGCCGGGGAAGCGGACGTCGAGCAGGCCGAGGCCGAGCCGGACGAGCGCCGCGTGGAGGTCGCCGACGTCGAGATTCTCGTCCTCCGGGACACCCCCTGGGTCACGGGGGAGGACTTCAGTTCAGTTCGCAAAGGCAGTGGCGAGTTCGGTACGCCGATCATCCGTTTTGACCTCGAGGGCCCGGCCCAGGACAAGTTCGCCAAACTGACCGGGGAGCATGTTGGCGAGCCGATGGGCATCGTGCTTGACAGCAAACTCCAGAGTGCCCCGGTCATTCAGGCTAAACTGCGGCGCGGTGGCATCATCACCGGGTACCGCACCTCCCCGGAGCGGGACGAGGTGCTTACGGTGATCCAGTCCGGCCGGCTCGACGTGGACCTCGACCTGCTGTCGGAGCGGACCATCGGGCCGGAGCTGGGCCGCGACAACCGCGAGCGGGGCCTCAAGGCCGCCCTGGTCTCGCTGGTCTGCGTGCTGGTTTTCGTGGGGGTGTACTACCTGCTGGCCGGGGCCATTGCCGACCTGGCCATGCTGCTGAACCTGCTGCTGGTGGTGCTCCTGATGCACTGGTTGCAGGGGAGCTGGACGCTGCCGGGCATCGCGGGCCTGGTGCTGATCGTCGGCATGTCGGTCGACGCCAACGTGCTGATCTTCGAACGGATACGGGAGGAGCTGAAACGGGGCAGCAGCATCCGGCTGGCCATCCGCAACGGCTACTCCCGGGCCATGCCGGCCATTGTCGACGGCAACCTGACCACCTTTTTCGCCGCCGTGATCCTCGCCAAGGTAGGCAGCCCGGAGGTCCGAGGGTTCGCGGTGGTGCTCATCATCGGCCTGCTGACGAGCATGTTCACGGCCCTGCTGTTCACCCGGGCCGTTTTCGAGGTCCTGATGCAGACCGGGCTCCTGCGCCGCCGGCTGCCCATGCTGAGCCTGTTCAAGGTGCCGAACATTCCCTTTACCAGGGTGGCCAAGAAGATCTTCTGGGTCAGCATGGTGTTACTGGTCGGCGGGATCGTCCTCAGCGTGGCGGCGGGCGAGGAAAAGTACGCCATGGAGTTCCGCGGCGGCACCGTCGTGGAAATCGAGCTCCGTGAGCCCACGCCTATCGAGGACGTACGCCGGAAGGTCGCAACCCTGGACCGGGGCAGCCTGGTCCACCTGACGTTCGAGGAACCCGTGGACGTTGAGGCGCTGCGCGAGATGGTCCGCCAGGTGGGGCCCGAGTTCGAAGATGCCATTGTGACAACGGCGGAGGAGACCACGGCCGGCCGCCAGGCGCAACGCAGCTACAATGTGCAGGTCCTTGGGCTGAGCCCCTCGGCCGCGAAGGAAACGCTGGAGGTGGCACTGCCCGACGTGACCGAGTCGGAGGCCTGGGACGTTTCGGAGCTCGATTTCGGATATGCGAACGCCGTCATCCAGCCGGTGCAATACATCAGCGACCAACAGAAGAACGTCCGCTATGCGGTCCAGGTGCTGAGTTCCCGGGACGACATGGTCCGGGCGACCCTGCGGTCGGCGTTCGACGACATGATCCGGAAGGAAAACGAGTTGGCCGTCCGTGTCGAGGAGGAGATTCTGACGGCCGAGGACGTCCTGGAGATGCAACGGGCAGCCGAGGAGTCGGCGCCGGCAGAGGCCTCCGCGGAAGACGAAGACGCGAGCGCGGATGCCGAGGCGAAGGCGGCGGAGGAAAGCGAGACCGCCGAGACGGCCGAGGTTTCCGAGGGCGAAGACGAGGGCGCCGAGAGGCCGCAAGCCAGCTATATTCTGCCTGAGTACCGTCGGTACGTGGGGGCGATGCGCGCGGTCATCGACCTGTCCGGCCGTAGCGTGGCTCCGCACGTGGTCGCGTCGCGGATCGACGACTACTTGGCCGAGCAGGAGCCCGACAAGGCCTCCATCGACCGGGAGATCGAGCCGCTGGCAACCGATCCGGAAAACCCCGAGCAGGCCACCGAGCTTCTCGCCTACGTGTACGACCCGCGGTTGAGCGCGGAGGACCCCGACGACGTGCGGAGGTTGCGTCTGGAGTGGAAGCGGGCGCTGCGCGACGCCATCGCGAGTCGGCCGGCGCTGACGAGCAACACCGTGGACAAGCGAATCGCCGACAAGTCGTGGGAGGATGCCCTGTGGGCGATCGCCATCTCGCTCGTCATCATCGTGGTGT
>CAZGEE010000225.1:0-4104 GCA_964525035.1 uncultured Anaerolineales bacterium | reverse complement strand
GCGATCACACCATCACCCTGGAGGTGACCGACGACGACGGGGCCACGGATTCGGATACGGTGAGCGTCTCGGTGAACGCCCCGCCGGTGGCCGACGCCGGGTCGGACCAGACGGTCACCGACTCCGACGACAACGGTTCGGAGACGGTGACGCTGGACGGGTCCGGTTCAAGCGACTCGGACGGATCGATCACGAGCTGGGTGTGGAAGGAATCGGGCTCGCAGATCGCGACGGGCGAGACGGCGCAGGTGAGCCTCGCCGTGGGCGATCACACGATTACGCTGGAGGTCACGGACGACGACGCGGCCTCCGACAGCGACACCTGCCAGGTGTCGGTGGAGGAACCGACGGCGACCACGTTGGGTTACGAGTACGGCAACACCAACACGAGCTACCATTATCGTCCGTTGTGGATCACGGCATCGGACGGCGGCTCGGACCTGTGGGAGATGAAGGTCTGGGTGCCGGAGGAGGGCTACGACCAGTCGCACGGGGTGGCCCAGGCCGGCGAGATTGCGGAGTTCTACGACGTGGCCTACGGCGGGACGGCGTTCAACTATTCGCCGGAAGGGACGACTCACTCGTGGGCCGATGGCTTGATGCAGATGACCACGTTCGCCGGCGACTACGACGACACCGGCGGCCAGACGACCGGTTACTACGAGTTCACGAAGACCCACGAGGTCGCCACCGACGTGACCGGCGTGCTCACCGTCCGGATCAATGCGCCGACTCTCGACGGCAGCGACTACAGGACGGTCATCGACGGCGATTACGTGGTCACGAACAACTCCGGTTCCGAGTACGACCTGTGGGGCGGGGCCGACACGGGCGACGGCCTGCTGGCACTGGCCCACGGAAACCACACGGACTGGTCGTTCGTCAATCCGACCGACAGCACCGGCAAGCCGAACGTGCACGAGACGGACGAGACCGACGGCCACCAGCTCTACACCGTTTATGACTGGTACGGCTCGACGGTCACGAGCGACCTTCCCGGCTTCTTCGGCAAGATGGTCGTCAAGGACAACACCGAGACGCAGAACCTGAACATGCGTCCCGGGATGACGTTCGAGCTGCGGTGCGACAACATGGACTTCTACTACGTGGACCAGTCGGACAGCACGTCGGGCTCTACGAGCGTGGACTCCGGCGACGGCGTCCTGTGCCGGCTGAGCGGACAGAAAGGCGTTTTCGGCCAGGGCGCGACCCTGCCGGACGGCCAGTCGGCGTCGCTCGCGTGGGAAGGTGTGATCTCGACCGCGCCGACCCAGATGCCGCCCGTGGCCGACGCCGGGTCGGACCAGGAGGTGGTCGACAGCGACGGCAACGGGAGCGAGCCGGTCACGCTGAACGGCTCGGCGTCCTACGATCCGGACGGCGACATCGTCAGTTGGGTGTGGACAGAGGACGCCGACCAGATCGCGACGGGTGAGACGGCCGAGGTGACCTTCGACGTCGGCACCCACGCCGTGACGCTCGTGGTCACCGACGACGACGGGGCCACGAACGACGACACGATCATGGTGACGGTCAATCACAACGGGCCGTTCTACGTGGACAAGAATCACCCGGACGCCGACGACAGCAACGTCGGTAGCGAGGACGAGCCGTGGCGGACGATCCAGAAGGCCGCGAGCACCCTCCAGGCCGGGCAGACCTGTTACGTCAAGGAAGGCATCTACCGCGAAACGGTCTCGATCGCGAACTCCGGCACGGCGGACTACCCCATCGTCTTCGAGGCGTACCCGAACGACCGGGTGGTCGTGAGCGGGGCCGACGAGATCACCGGCTGGCAGCAACTGCCGGAGAACATGGCCCGGGGCAACCCCAACTACGCGAACATCTACTACGTGGAGTTGGATTGGGAGCCCGAGGGGCTCTACGAGGACGCGACGACGAAGCTGGACTTCGCCCGCGAGCCGAACGCCGGCTGGTGGATGGTTCGCAGCGGCAGCGACGAGCGGCACATCGTGGACCCCGACAACCTGACGCAGTCGGACTCCGGCTACTGGGTGGACGCGAAACTGTTCTTCCGCAACATGCAGCCGGTGCAGGACCAGCAGGTGCTGGTCACGGACTACAACCCGTCGACGCACACGGTCACCGTGGCCGAGGACCTGGCCATGAGCGGAGACGACGGCCCGGAGGCCGACGAGGACATGTACTACATGTTCAACAAGCTGGAGCTCATGGACGAGGCCGGCGACTGCGTGATCGAGGATCTGGGCGGCGGATCGTACCGGCTCTACGTCTGGCCGAGCGACAGCGGGTCACCCTCGGGGCACCTGTACGAGGCGAGCCGCGTGAGCGGACTGTTCTCCTGGGGGAGCCAGTCCGACCTGGTGATCCGCGGTTTCGAGATTCGCCATACGTCGGGTGACCGCGGCCTGGGCGGTTCGTCCGGGGCCAGCGACGTGACCGTCGAGGACTGCACCTTGTACGGGCACGGCTACATGGCGATCCGGGCGCAAGGCTGCACGCGGTTGATCGTCCGCAATTGCGTGGTGCGGAACAACATGTACGGCGTAACCGTGAGCGGCTGCACGGACGCCCTCGTGGCCGAGAACGACATCGGCTGGAACTCGGTCGACGGCCTGTTGATCACCGGTGGCAGCACGGGGGTCCACGCCGAGCGCAACTACATCCACGACCACTTCCTGTGGGGACACCCGGACTGCGTCCAGCTCTACAGCAACGTCAGTGACATCTGGTTCGAGGACGACGTGATCCTGAACGCCGGGCAGTGCATCATGATGGAGGACACCGACGGCGTGCACTTCCTCAACACCATCGTGGCCGGGGCCGAATCCTACATGGTTCGTTACGGACACGACAACACGGACAATGGTTACCAGGACGGTATTACCTTCGCCCTCAGCGGCTACGGGTTGATCAGCAACACCTCGGGCTGCTACGGGCGCGACTGGAAGAACGGCATCTACTACAAGGGGCACGCCAACGTCCTGTACGCGGCCCACGACGACCAGGGCTACACGAGCGACTACAACATCTTCTACCATGCTCCGGGCATCACCAGCAAATGCATCACCTGGAACGGCACCCAGGAGTACTTCGACGACTACGTTGCGGCCAGCGGGCAGGACACCCACTCGCAGTATGCCGATCCGCTGTTCGTCAACGCGCCGGTGTACTTTAACAAGATGGATCATTACGCGGTGTACTACTTCACGACCACGCGGGTCTACCTGGACGGCGAGCTGGACCTGTTCGACGTGGGAGACTACATCGAGCTCAACTTCGACGGAGTGGTCCGCCAGGTCACCGACAAGGGCAGCGACTCGGCCGGCGACTGGCTGGAGTACAGCCCGGCGACCGACGAACCGCTGATCAAGGCGGGCGTGGTCTCGAACTGGACGAGCAACAACGACTTCGATCTCGACCTTCGAGTTCAGGCCGGCAGCCCGGCCATCGGGGGAGGCGAGGGCGGCGGCGACTGCGGTGCCGACCTGGTCATCTCGGACTACAAAAACGGGGACTTCGACGGCGACGGTCAGCGGGACATTCCCGCGTGGCCGCCGCAGAACTGACCTTGTCAGGCCGTGCCCTCGCAGACAGCAAGACGGCGGCTCCGAGCCCGGCTCGGGGCCGCCGTTACTTCCAGCGGAAAATCACTTGGCGGCGTCGGTCAGCCGTTGGTGGCGTCTTCCTCCTGGAACTCCCGGGCCGCCTCCTCGATCTGTTGCCGGCCGGAGCTCTCCAGCAGCCGGCCCAGGGTCCGGGACCGCCCGCGGAGCTTGCGCACCTCGCGGTGAAGGATGAGCGCCAGCGCCAGCGCGGCAACCGCCAGGATCAGTGCCACCGCAGCGAGGGCCGTCGCGACAACCAGGAGAACCCAGCTCGACATCGTCCATGCCTCCTTCGAACTCTCCGCCGGCCCACCGGGCCGCGTGCCCTCAGCGCGGCCCCCGACCCCGGACAACCCATCGGCCACGCACGCAGGCTTTTCGGAGCCTGCGCTTGTTATTTCTTCGTTTGCGTTCCACGCCCTCTCGCGGCGGTCGCCCGCACGTGGTACGACGTGAACTGCTCCAACAGCCGCGCCCCGCCCGCTGCGTCCCCGGCGCTCAGCCGCAGCCGCCC
>CAZGEE010000224.1:3024-4109 GCA_964525035.1 uncultured Anaerolineales bacterium | reverse complement strand
ACAAGATCCGGCGAGACCAACGTGCCCAGCACGAGGGCGAACGTCGCGGCCGTGGTCGCCTTGCCGAGCCGGGTCACCTTGCCCAGGTTCGTATGCCCGGTGATGAAGTGAAGGATCATTACGCCGAGCAGAATCAGCGCGTCCTTGCTGAGCACCGTGACGGTGACCCAGGGGTGGATGTGCAGCGGGACCGTCCGCCCTCCCAGCCAATCGGGATAGGTCAGGATCACCAGCGACGCGGTCAGGACGAGCTTGTCGGCGAGCGGGTCGAGGATGCGCCCCAGGTCGGTCCGTTGTCCCCATCGGCGGGCGAGGTGGCCGTCCAGGACGTCGCACAGGGCCATCAGCGCGAACACGCCGATCGCCGGGTAGCGAAGCCAGGAAATTTGTTTGGCGTGCAGAAGCAGAATCGCGAACGGCGTGAGCAACAGAATGCGGAGCACCGTGATCCGATTGGGCCACGTGAGCATGACGCGCCGTTCCTTCTCGCGGGGGATTGCCTTCCAAGGCATGCCCCGCGGCGGCATGATCGTACGGGCAACCGCGCCGACGTGTCAAGTCGGCTCCCCGGCTATGACCCTCAGGAACTCCGCGGGGGAATTGGACAGGCAGGTCGGCCCGGAAGGTCTCAGAAGACCATCCCGGCGTACCCGACGAAGTCCCCGACGACGTCGCCGTAGAGCTGGTCGCGGAGCACGTCGTAGCTGGTGGTGTACTCGATGAGGTGTCCGCCTTGGCTGCCCAGCGCGCGGGCGGCGCCGAGCGTGGCGGCCACGGCGCCGGCCCCACAGGCGTTCTTGTGCTCGGCCGCCTCGGCGACGGCCTCTTCGGCCTTCAGCTCGCGCATGAGGTCGACCATGCGGCGGTCGTTCTCGTTCTTGACCCACTCCAGGGCCTCGCGGCCGGTGCCCTTCGGCGCGAACCGGTAGGCCGTCGCCCCGTAGTGGGTCAGGTCGGTGGTGCCGACCACGAAGATCTCTCGACCGGCCTCGCGGGCGATCTCCGCGACGCGTCGGCCCACTTCGTGGCTGTCGGCGCGCGGCGGGGCCGCAATCGGAACCACCGTCCGCTCGCCCAGCACGTGC
>CAZGEE010000224.1:0-3014 GCA_964525035.1 uncultured Anaerolineales bacterium | reverse complement strand
GATGCTGTGCTCGGAACTGTGCGCGGCCGAGTCCACGATGAGCATCCCGTCGGACTTCGAGATCAGCAGCTCGGCCAGGTCCCGGTCCACCTGCACGGGGCCCAGCGGTGTCTGCCAGGCCTCGTAGGTGCAGATGCTCGCCCGGGCTACGCCGAAGCTGTGCACCGCGCCGAACAGGACGACGCTCGCCCCGGGCGGCACCTTCGTCTCGCAGGCCCGGAACACTTCCATGGCGACGCGGCCGCTGCAGTCCCATCCTGCGTGCGGCACGATGGCCGCGACCAGTTTCTCCGGGAGCGATTCTCCCTCAGTTGGCGGCGCGTCGATTCGCTGGAGGTGAGCCCGGCATCCGCTTTCAGTTCCCTCGTAAAACCTTCCCGCGACAATGGATTGTCGCATGACTTGCCCCTCACATCGTCTGTCTGTAGTCGAACCAGCCCAGCACATTAGGACTATTCTAATACGATCCGTGCACAAGCAAGGGGGTGAATTCGGCCGCTTTTTCAGAAATCTCATTCTCGGCGCCCCGTGTGCCGACCGAGCGTGGGGCCTTGCTGTCGGTTCCTCGGAGCGGTACGCTGTAGGCAGGTGCGACCGGTTTGGGTTACGGTCCTGGGCCGGAAACCGGACGTGCCGCCGCCTTGGCAGAATTCCATGACCGGGAGGAGGAAACCATGAAACGCATGTGCTGGATGATGGGGGGCGTCCTGGTGGCCGTGGGCGCGGCCGGCGCCGTCGCGCTCGTCGCGGGAGCGGGTCTTGCGCAGGAGGAGACCCCGGTGGTCTCGCCCGTCTACCGGTTGGTGACGCTCGCGGGTCACACCAAGGACGTCCGGGCGGTCGCGTTCTCGCCCGAAGGCGACCTCGTCGCCACGGGGAGCGACGACGAGATGGTTCGCCTGTGGGAGGCGGACTCCGGGCAGTCCCGGCGGGTCCTGGCCGGGCACGCCAAGGGGATCAACTGCCTGGCGTTTTCGCCGGACGGGCGGCTGCTGGCCTCCGGAAGCGACGACGAAACGGTGATCATCTGGAACGTCGAGGAGGGCAAGATCGTCCACCTGCTGGCGGGCCACGAGAAGAAAGTCAACTGGGTGGCCTTCTCGCCCGACGGCCGGCTCCTGGCCAGCGGGAGCGACGACCAGACCCTGCGCCTGTGGAGCGCCGAGAGCGGAGCCCTCGTCCAGATGCTCCATAGTCCGGAAAAGGGCGTGAAACGCCTGGCGTTTTCCCCGGACGGGGCGCGCATCGTGGCGGCGGTGGACGGCAAGACGGCCGCCCTGTGGACCCGGGGCGATTAGAGTTCGCTTGCGGGGAAGGGGCTTCGGCTTCTTGTCCGCGGTACGGAGCACGGGGCCCGCGCCGGGGGGCGCTGAGAGTGTGCCCTCCGCGACAGCGTGGGGCATTTTGGGCTTGACGAAAATGAGAGTTCACACTAGCTTACGGTGTTCCGGATGAGGCCGCGCGGGTGTTTCGGGCGGCCTCGCCTGATTCTCTGCGGCAGGGGGAACTCCCCTGTCGGTCGTTCGCGCCGAATTCCCCCGAACTGAGACGAGCGTGTCGAGGAGCGCAGGGCGATGGCTTTGAACTCGGTCGTACTGGTCAAGCAGGTTCCGGACACGGCCCGGATCACCGGCGAGGCGATGAACGAGGACGGGACGGTGAACCGTTCCTCCCTGCCGGCCGTGTTCAACCCCGAAGACCGCTTTGCCCTGGAGGCGGCGCTGGGTGTGCGCGACCGGTTCGGCGGCACCGTCTCGGTGGTGACCATGGGCCCGCCGCCGGCGTGCGAGGTCCTGCGGGAGGCCCTGTACACGGGGGCGGACCGCGCGGTGCTGGTGACCGATCGCCGGGCGGCGGCCAGCGACACCCTGGCCACCAGTTACATCCTGGCCCGGGCGGTCCGGAAGTTCGGCGACGTGGACCTCGTGTTCTGCGGCCGGCAGGCGATCGACGGCGACACGGCCCAGGTGGGCCCGCAGTGTGCCGAGAAGCTTGGACAGGCCCAGGTGACCTACGTCGAGGACATCGCGGAGATCGACGCCGAAAGCGTCACGGCCCGCCGGAACGTGGGCGACGGCTACGAGGTGGTCCGGTGCCCGCTGCCGGCGCTGCTGACCGTCACGGATACGTTCCGCGAGCCGAGGCCGTTTTCGGCCAGGGCGTTGATGAAGTGCAAGCGGGCTCGCAGCCGGTTGGAGCTGGAGCGCGAGGTGGCCGCGGCGATGCCCAAGGATGACGAGGCCGCGCGGGCGGCCGCGGTGGACCGCCGCGCCGAGGCCCTGGCGGCGAAAGGGCTGCTCATCGAGCAGTGGGACCTGGACGCCATCGAGGCGGACCTTGCGTGGTGCGGCCGCGACGGCTCACCGACCAAGGTCAAGCGCATTCAGAACGTCGTCCTCAAGGGCACGGGCCACCGGCAGTTCGAGGCCACCGAGGAGGACATCGGCCGGCTGGTGCACATGCTCATCGAGGACCATACGATCGGGTGATCCATGAGTCGCGTGAATCGAAACGGGGACGTGTGGGTGTTCGCCGAGCAGGAGGACGGCCGGCTGCACGAGGTGAGCCTGGAACTGCTCGGCAAGGGGCGCGAGCTGGCCGACCGCCTGGGCGTTCCGCTGGCGGCGTGTCTGCTCGGCTACAACGTGGACGGTCCGGCCGAGCAACTCATCCACTACGGCGCCGACAAGGTCTACGTGGGCGAGCACAAGCTGCTGGCCCGCTACCAGACGACCCCCTATGCCAAGGCCATGGTGCAGATGGTGGAGGCCCACGAGCCTCAGATCGTCGTCCTCGGGGCTTCGCCCCTGGGGCGGGACCTGGCGCCGCGGGTGGCCTCGGCCCTGCGCGCCGGGCTGACGGCCGACTGCACCGACCTGGACATCGGCGAACACACCGAGCCGAAGACGAAGGACGCGTACGAGAACCTGATGCTCCAGATCCGTCCGGCCTTCGGTGGCAACATTATCGCGACCATCGTGAACTTCGACCGCTGGCCGCAGATGGCCACCGTC
>CAZGEE010000223.1:0-4113 GCA_964525035.1 uncultured Anaerolineales bacterium | reverse complement strand
CATGGCACGTCTCGAGGATGGCGTCGGCGGAATCCGCGGGGCTCCACCGCGTGCCCGTTGCACAGTATAGGGCGGGTAGCCTTCATCGCCAAGGCGTAGCGCGGGACGACGAAGGCTTTGCGCCCACCGAAAGCCCACGGCCACGGTCCCGACTGCGCCGAGGATCTCCGCTTCGCTCCGACAAGCGTGGCCGTGGCACCCGCGGGCGGTAGCAAAGGCCGTCGGGTCTGTTGCCCCGACCTACAAACTTCCCGATGCCTTCGTCGTGACAAGGGGGGCTCGCAAGCACCGCACGGCCCACGGGCAGCACTGCGAGGGTGCCACGGTCTGGCGGAAGCCAGGCCGTGCCGGGGTACTGGGAACATCGGGACGTAGCACGGTCACGCTGCCCCGGGTTCTGCGCTGCCGAAGTTCGCGCGGTGGCGGACCGCGCAGACCGTGCGCGGGGCCGCGAAGTCGAACGTTCGCGTGGTTTCGATGGCGAGGTGAATCGTCTCGCCCTCGGCGGGCGGCGATTCAAGGGGAACGGTCGCACTGCCGCCCGGGGGCAGGTCCACGTCGAGTGCCCGCTCGGCGTCGCCGCGCCGCAGGCGGGTCACGCGGGCCGGGAACCGCCCGTCGTGACGGACGGTGATTTTCGAGCCGGGGCATTCGGCGCGAATCCACTGGGCGAGCGGCCGACCCCGGTCCTCCGGCAGGGTGATCTCCTCCTCGGCCGTCCGCGTGCAATCGACCAGCAGAAGATAGCCCGGGCTGTACTCGCCGAGGAACCCGGCCAGTTCGACCACGGGCCGGTCGGGCGCGGCGGGGTCGCTCAGCTCGGCGACCACTTCGCGTCCGAAGTACTGCTCAAGCATGGGCTCGTAGGCCTGCCCGGCCTCGCCGATCAGGGTGGTGCCGAGCGCCGTGAACTGCCCGCCCCCGGCGGTGACCGCGCGCGACTTGGTGACCTTCTGGGCCTGGGCCATGACCATGCCGAATCCGGTGACGAGGGCGTCGCGGAGGATGTTGACGGCGTTGCGGGCCTTCCGGCCGGCGCGGGTCAGCGGTCCGGGGCGGGCCATCCGGCGGAGTTGGCGGAGCCGGCGGTCGGCCGCCCGGGTCCCCGCCACCTGGTCGACGTAGCGGGTGATGGTGAGGAGCTTGGCGAGCTCGGGCTGGTAGAGGAGGAAACTGCGCTTCTCCGGGCGCGCGGGAGCCGCACGCTCCCGGTCGCCGGCCTCAGGCGGCACGGGCGATTCGCCGCGGCGGTAGACCAGTTCGATGCCGTTGGAAAAGACGCGCAGGTCTCCCCAGATGGCGCGGCCCGCCTGGTCGAGGGCCGTGACGGGATAGCCGCGCAGCCGTTTCAGGCACCGGTCGCGCTTCCGCAGGGCGACCAGCGCCCCGACCACGGCCACGAGGAAGACGAACAGCAGCGTGATGCCGAGCGCGTTGTCGAGTAGCAGCACGTGCCAGGGACGGCCCGCGGCGGGCGCGGGGGCCTGCGCGAGCCAGGTGAAGGGGACGAACATGGACGGTCCTCCAGCAACGCGGTCGGCCCCGACGGGGCGGATCAACTTACCGGTGCGGGCGACAGTGTAGGACCGCGCCCGCGTGGCGACAAGCCCCAAGGCGCGGCAGGGGCAGCACCTCCGGAGGACCCTTTGGAAGAGAGGGATGGCAATACGCCGCCGGCGCAAAAGGGGACCGGGTCCGGCGGGGGCGCCGGACCCGGCGTCCGCGGGGCTGCGTTACAGGGCGTCCTTGGTGTAGCCGAGCTGCTTGACGATCAGGAGGATTTCCGACCACGTGGGGAACGGCCGGTCGTACTTGCGCTTGTAGCGGTCGATCGCGCGGATGAACTCCACCTCCTCGAGGGTGAGTTCGCCGTTCTCGATGCGTTCCTGGAAGGCCTCGCGGTCCTCCTTGCGTCGGCTGCTGATTCCGCCGAGCCGGCGCTCGGCCGTGTTGCGACGGTCGTGCCCGCTTCGGCGTTCCGGGCCGCAGTAGTCGGTGGGCCCTTCCTTGCGTCGGTCGCCTCCGCCGCGGCGGTCGCTGCCGCTTCGGCGATCGGTGCGGCGCCGTTCGGTCACGGCCCGGCCTTCCTCGCCGAGGACCTCGTCCATGGATTCGCTCATATCGTCGGACATGGCGCTGAATTCCTCCATCGGGGATTCGCTGCGCGCGGCGTCCCCGGGGGGACACCTCATGGGTTGTATCGACGGGGGCCGGGCGAGGCCTTCAGGATTTCTCCCCTGCGACGGGCCTTTCGGGCCGAGGGGGTCGTGGCGATTGACAAGGCCCCGGCGGCGCTCTATAACCTTGCGAAGGAAGCACGTGCACAAGGAAAGTCCAGTGACCATCTTGCGGGAGGATTGCGACATGACGCATCAAGCACACAGGCGAAGGGCGGCGATCGCGCTGCTGGTCTGCCTCGCGGCCGCGGGTGCCGTGAGCCTGGCCGGTTGCGGCTCGGGGGGGGCCCGCAAGGTCCCGAAGCCGCCGAAGCGGACGCCGTACGTCTGCGAGAACTGCGGGCACAAGTTCACGATTCCGGCCCGGCTGCCGCCGAAGGAGGAGGTCTATCCGCCGTTTGTCTGCCCGAAGTGCAACGAACGGACGGCCGTGCGCGCCAACATCTACGAGTTCAAGGGCGAGCAGGAACCGCGGATCTACAGCTACGAGAAGTACACCGAGGAGCAGATCCGGCGGATGGAGGAGTACCGGGAGAAGACCGCGCCGGAGGTGCTGAAGCGCCGGCCCCCCGAGATGATCCTCATGGACATCGAGACGGGCCGGGGCGGGCCGATGATCCGCTACGAAGGCACGGACCGGTGGCTGCGGCCTGATAGCCGGATGCTGCGTTCGCCCTACCAGCTGACGAAGGAGGTCAAGTCGCTCGTCCAGGTGGTGCCGGAGGACTGGCCGTTCGTTCCGCCCGAGGCGCTTCGTCAGCGGTAGCGGGCGCCCCGCCGGAGCCCCGCGGCGAGGGCTTTTGGCTTGCAGCCCGAGAGCGGCGCGAGTAGAATTGCCGCCGTACGCCGTACGAGGAGCGGGTGTAGCTCAGGGGTAGAGCGTCACGTTGCCAACGTGAATGTCGTGGGTTCAAATCCCATCACCCGCTCCATGTTTTTCTTTTCGGAAACCCTGCCGCATGTGTCGAGCGGCTGGGGGGTTGTTCGGGCTAGGTCCGCTGCGATGGACTCCGCGTCTGCGGGGTCCGACACGGGACGCCGGCGGATGGGTAGCCGCCCCGGGCGTCGCTTGAGCTCACACAAGGAGCCCGTGGTTCCCTGGCGCAAGAGTGTGGCCCCGGCGGGCCGTGAGTGTTCCGATAACGAGAATCCGTGCCGGC
This sequence comes from uncultured Anaerolineales bacterium, assembly GCA_964525035.1. Classification (GTDB taxonomy): domain Bacteria; phylum Planctomycetota; class Phycisphaerae; order FEN-1346; family JAACEH01; genus CAZGEE01. Next base: position 776 of record CAZGEE010000223.1, on the reverse strand, counting down.
CCGCGCCGGGCGCACGGGCGAGCCGCCACGGGCGGGCCGACGCTCCCGCTCGGCGGAAGGAGATCCCTGATGGCCGTGACGATTGAAGACGCGGGTGTCTGCAAGAAGAAACTCTCGTTCGAGATCCCGCGCGAAGAGATTGACGCCAAGATCAACAGCACCCTCGACGAACTGACCGAGACGGCACAGCTTCCGGGGTTCCGCCCGGGACACGCGCCGCGGCGGCTCGTCCACCGAAGGCTCCGGGACGAGATCGACAGCCAGGTCAAGGCCCAGCTCATCAGCGAGGCCTACAAGAGCGCCGTGGACGAGAACAAGCTGGACGTCCTGCGCGAGGAGGACTTCGACCCCGAGCAGGTGGAGCTCCCGGACGAGGGGCCCATGTCGTTCGAGGTCGAGGTGGAGGTCAAGCCCGAGATCGAACCGCCGGACCTCTCCGGCCTGGCCGTCGAGGTGCCCCGAATCGAGGTCACCGACGAGGACGTGGAACAATCGCTCCGGCAACTGCTCCGCAACGCGGGCCGGTACGTCGAGCAGCACAAGAACACCGAGGCCGCCGAACGCGACATGCTCACCGTCGACATGACCGTCACGGTCGACGGCGAGGCGCTCGAGGAGCAGACCGACGGCACGCTGGCCGTCTTCCCCCAGACCGTGGCCGGCATGCGGATCGAGAACCTGGCCGAGGAGCTGGCCGGGACGAAGGTCGGCGAGACGGCGGAGTTCGAGACGACCGTCCCGGACGACTACGAGCGGGAGGACCTCCGCGGGAAGAC
>CAZGEE010000222.1:0-4120 GCA_964525035.1 uncultured Anaerolineales bacterium | reverse complement strand
TCACGGTCGGGGTCCAGCATCCAGTGCGCGACGACCGGGTGGCTCACGAAGGGGTTGCCGACCACCAGCAGGGCGTCGGCCCCGGCCAGCTTCTGCGGAGTTGTATACGTCGCCCCGGAGGCCTCGCACCCGCGGAGCAGATCGGCGTCGCACGGCGGAAGGTACACTCCGATGCGATCCTTCGGGAGCAGGTGCTCTATCGCGGCCACGGCCCGCGCCAGCGAAGCCAGGTTGTAGGATCCGTCCACGAGCACGCGCGGGCGGCCGTTCACGCTGCCGACGCGAAGGATCTCGCCGGCCCGCTCGAGGGCCCGGTCCATCGAGGTCTCCACCAGGCGGCCGGCCTCGTTCCGCACCAGCGGCCACAGCAACCGGTCGCGGTGGTTGGCCAGTTCCGCAAAAAGGCTGCCCCGCGCGCAGAGGCCGGCGTAGCCGTCGCTCTCCTCGGGATAGTCGGGCCGATAATGGTTCGGCCCCGCGACGGCGAGTCCCGCGCGGCACCCCACGGAGCAGAACGTGCAGACGGCCGTTGACGTCCCGGCCGCGACCTCAGAAGACATTCGCGTACCCCATGATCTTCGCGTAGTTCATGTCCGGCCCGTCCTTGCACAGGTAGTACGGGCCGATGTTGCACCGGCCGCACTTGCCGATGCCGCAACTCATCCGACGGTTCATCGACAGGTAAATCTGCTCGGGCCGGAATCCCCGCTCCAGCAGGGTCTTCGTGACGAATTTCAGCATGATGCCCGGCCCGCAACTGAACGCGACCGTGTTGGCGATGTCCACGTCCAGCAGCTCCGGCTCGAGCAACGTGGTGACGACGCCGACCCGGCCGTCCCAGGTCGCGTCGGCCCGGTCCACCGTCGTGCTCACGTCCACCTTCCCGCTTCGGGCCCACTCGTCGTACTGGCGACGGAAGAGCAACTCGGCGGGCTCGCGCGCGCCGACCTTGATGCTCAGGCGCCGGATCGGGTCCAGGTCGTGCAGCAGGGCCAGGATCAGCGCCCGCAGCGGCGCGAGGCCCACCCCGCCGCCGACCACCAGGACGTCCTTGCCTTCGAGTTCCTCCACGGGATAGCCCTTGCCGAACGGGCCGCGCAGCCCCAGGCGGTCCCCGGCCGCGCACCGGTGCATCCGGTCGGTCACCAGCCCGGTCCGCAGCACGGTCACCGCCAGGCGCTCCGGCTCGTACGGGCTGCTCGACGGCGTGAACGGGGCCTCGCCCAGCCCCGGCATCGTCACCTGCACGAACTGACCCGCGCGGAACCGGATCGGAGGCGAGGGCTCGAAGACGAACGTCCGGATGGTCGGCGTCTCCTCGATCACCTCCGCAAGCGGCGCGACCTGGATGTCATACGGGTTGGCGACCGTCACTGTCGGTTCTCCTCCGCGGCGGGCGTCTCTTTCCGCTCGCCCGCCTCGATTTCCTCGAGCACCTTCCGGATGTCGACCGCTCCGAAGCACGCCTCCATGCATCGGCCGCAGCCGGTGCACCCCAGCACGCCGTACTGGATCGGCGAGAAGTGATACTTGTGGAGGAACCGGTTGGCGAACCGGGTGCGCAGCCGTGCGCGGGGATTCGGCTTGTTGCCGCCGACCCCCGCCATGCGGGCGTAGTCGGCCGTCAGACAACTGTCCCACGTCTTGATCCGCTCGAACTCGTCCTTCCCACCCTCGCGGTCATAGAGATAGAAGCAGTGGCACGTGGGGCAGATGTTGGTGCACGCGGCACACTCGACGCATGCGGCCGCGTGCCGCTGCCACTCCGGGCTGTCCTCCATCCGCCCGAGCAGTTCCTGGAGATGCTCGGTGAGCTTGAGTCCCCGGTTCTGCCGCTCCAGCTCCTCGCCGGTCTTCTCGCGCTGCCGCTTGACCTGCTCGATCTCCTCCTCCGTGGCCTCGCGGAAGAGGTCCTTGTGCGCGTCGATCATGGCCCGGCCCCGGTCGGTGCCCACCCAGACCACGTACCCGTCGGCGATGGGCGAGATATTCAGGTCGAACCCGCCCATGGCGAAGGGCCGCCCGCCCACTACGTCACAGAAGCATTTGTCGCAGGTTTGCGTGCAATCGACCGAGATGACGATGCGGCTCTCGCGGCGAGCCCGGTAGAACGGGTCCTCGTACTCCCCTTCCAGGAACACCTTGTCGAGGTATTCCACGGCCGCCAGGTCGCACGCTCGCAGACCGACGAGGGTTTCCGGTTCCGGCTTCACCGGGTCCCCGTCTTCGGGCCGATCCTCTTTACCGGGAGCCGTGGAATACCGGGCCACACGCTCCCGGGGCGGCAGGAAGAACCGCTTCGGGCTGACGCTCGGCCGGGGACCGCGGAGGTCGACTTCTTCCTGCTTCTTGTCCTCGTCCTGATCCCGGCAGAGTTCCGCGTACTCGCTCCCGGCCTCCCGGCGCACGGCGGCGAAGGTCCGGCCCTGGCCGGCCTTGCGGAGGAACTCGCGAAGCTGATTTTCTTCGGCGTAGTAGACGGCCATCGGCACCGCTCCAGGGGCCCTGGTTTGCGGTACGTCCTGTGCCAAAAGCATGCGGCGACGTGTGTATCACGCTCAAGCGGCGGGGCGAGCCACGGATCGTGCGTCGCGGCTTCCGCCCGTCGCACCGTACTGCCGTCAATCCGCGAAGTGCGCCGGCAACGTAGCAACAGGGCTCCGGCATGTCAACGAACCGTGAGAGGAGGAACGGGGCTCGGCATATTCGAATGTCCTGGGCGCACATCTTGGGATTTCTCGATCCGGCAGAGCGATCCGGAGTGCCGGCCGACTTTGTGAAAACCGCCTCACAATGGGAAATACGGAACGAAACCCCATGAGTGCTCTAGTTTATGGACACCAAGCTCTCGATATCCTGATGGCGATTGCGGCCTTGTGCGCCCCGCCGACCGTCGACTTCGTTCCAAATCCGCCCCATCCGCCCGGTGCTGGTACAAAGACCGGATGCGCGGTGAAAAATTTTGTCGCCGTGGGCGTTTTTTGCCCCCGGCGCTCGCGAAAAATGTGACGGAGATCACATTTCCGCTCCCCGCTGGTCGCTCGGGCGCCCAGGGATTGACTCCCCGGGAAGGCCACAAGCCGTTGCGGTGCCGCAAAGCCTCGGCGCGTCCGCGCCCTCGCTCTTGTCCCGACGGATCTTCCCGGTCGGGCCGACCCTCTCAGGTTCGTTCGGACCGCGAGGGCCCCGGGTTTGATCATTCGGCGTACCGAGGTATACTTGTGGTGGACAACCTTGTCGGAATGATCGGAAAAAGCGCGGCCGGGCCCGCAGGACTCCCCGCGGCACCGGTGCGGATGGCCGCCGACATCCCCGGTGAACAAACGACAGGAGCCGTTATGTCACGCCTCGCTCGAATTGCCTTGCTCGCAGCCGCGACGGGGATTCTTCTCGCCTCCCCGGCCTCGGCCGCGAGCGACGTCACGATCGCCGAGGGCAAGTACTTCGTGGTCGACGGCGAGCGGTTTCTGCCCATCGCCGTCTGGGCCCAGCCGGAGAACCTGTTCTCCTTCTACGACGGCCTGGGCATCAACACCATGATGTCCGGAGGCAAGCCCCGCCAGGACATAAGCAGCGTCGAGAACTACATCAACACGGGCGAGACCTACGGGCTGCGCGTGGCCGTGGGCTACGACTGGATCGTCTCCGAGAGTGCCGAGAGCCTGATCCACGCGGCCGACAACGTGCTCACGATTCACCAGCCGGACGAGCCGGACCTGCGCGACAGCTCCACCGGCGAAGTGCCGCGCATGCCCCCGGACGAGCTGGCGGCAAAGTACCAGGCGGCCAAGGCGGAGTTTCCCGACCTGCCGGTCAGTTGCACGTTCACCATGGGCTTCGCCGACATCCCGCAGGGCTGGTGGACGCCGCCGCCGGAGTCGACCTACGTCGAGTACTTTCAGACCGGCTGCGACGTGATGGGGTTCGACATCTACCCGCTGAACATCTGGGGGACGCACCTGGAGTACAACGCCCAGGCCATCGACGAGATGCTCGCGCTCCAGACGACCCGCAAGCCGGTCTACATCTGGCTCGAGTGCGGCGAGATCCACGCCGACCGCGTTCAGGCCCGCGCGCCGACGCCGACCGAGCTGCGCGCCACCGTCTACATGAGCCTGAT
>CAZGEE010000221.1:0-4140 GCA_964525035.1 uncultured Anaerolineales bacterium | reverse complement strand
CGGCTGGTCGAGGACGGATACGAAGTGTTCCAGCTTCGCCTGCCGGCGGTGTTGACCGTGGTGAAGGAAATCAGCACGCCGCGGCTGCCGACCCTCCGCGGCAAACAGAAGGCCAAGAAGGTCGAAGTGCCGGTCTGGAAGGCCGAGACGATCGAGGCGGACCCGGACGCCATCGGGCTGCAGGGCTCGCCCACGCGGGTGGTCAAGATCCACCGGCCGCAGGTCGCCCGCGAGTGCACCAAGGCGGTGGCCCGGGACGACGAGAGCATGGCGAAGGCGGTCGACGGTCTCATCGCCCTGCTGGAGGAGCGGGACCTGATCTGAGGCCGCGCTTCCGGTCGGGCTGGCCCGCGGCCGAAAGCCCGAGCCGACGAGCCGAGGCAGGCCGCGGAAATCGAAGGCGGACCGCACGACAGGGGAATCGGAGAAACGATGGATTGGCAAGGTGTCTGGATCCTCGCCGAACAGCGGGCCGGCCGCGTGCAGACGGTCAGCCATGAGCTCCTGGCCCGCGGACGCGACCTGGCCGAGAAGCGCGGCGTGGCGCTGACGGCCTTTCTGATCGGCCACGAGGTCCCGGAGTCCGACCTCCAGGAGCTGATCCAACGCGGCGCCGACCGGGTGGTGCTGGCCGAGCACAAGCAACTTGCGGACTTCCTGCCGGAACCCTACAGTCGCGTCTTCGTCGAGACCGTCCGCAAGCATCGGCCCGAGATCATCATTGCCGGGGCCACCAGCCTGGGACGCACGCTGATGCCCTACGCGTCGGTGAAGCTGAACGCCGGGCTGACGGCCGACTGCACCGTGCTGGACATCGAGCCCGAGACGGGGAACCTGCTGCAAACCCGGCCGGCGATCGGCGGAAACATCCTGGCGACGATCAAGACGCCCGACGCGAGGCCGCAGATGGCGACGGTCCGGCCGAAGAGCACCCGCCCGGCCCCGCGGGACGAGAGCCGCACGGGCGAGATCGTCCGGGAAACCGTGACCGAGGACCTGCTCGCGGGCGGCGCGAAGCTCCTGGAGCGGGTCAAGGCCGAGGAAGGGGTCACGGTCAGCGACGCCGAGCGGGTCGTCTCCGGCGTGCGAGAGATCAAGACCGCCGAGAAGTTCCAACTGGTGTACGACCTGGCCGACGTGCTGCAGGCGGCCGTCGGCGCCTCGCGCGACGCCGTGGACCGGGCCTGGATCACGTACCCGCACCAGGTGGGCCTGAGCGGAAAAACGGTCACGCCGGAGCTTTACCTGGCGATCGGCATCTCCGGCGCCATCCAGCACCTGGCGGGCATGCAGACGGCCGAGACGATCGTGGCCGTAAACAACGACCCGGACGCGCAGATCTTCAGCGTGGCCGACTACGGCATCGTGGGCGACCTGAACGAGGTGGTTCCGGTGCTGATCCGGAAGCTCCGCGAGCGGGCCGCGAAGGCGCAATAGGCTCCGACGGACGCGGCCGGTTTCGGCGCTCCTGGCCGGGCAGACCGACGCCGGCGAGAAGACGGGCGGGGAAACCGGGCCCCTGACGACAGAGGAATCCAGAATGGCTCAGACCCAGTACGGCAGCGTCACGTCGGCCGTCGTCGACGAGCTTCGCGAGATCGTCGGCGAGAAGAACGTCCTCTGGGACGACCCGGACAAGCTGGAGGCCTATTCCCACGACGAGGTGGCCGAGGAAGAGTACGCCCATATGCCGGACGTGGCGGTACGGCCCGGATCGGCCGAGGAAATCGCCCGCATTGTCCGGCTGGCCAACCGGGAGCGCATCCCCGTGACGCCCCGGGGCGCCGGCAGCGGGCTCTCCGGCGGGGCCGTGCCGCTGAGCGGCGGCATCGTGCTGCTGTTCGAGCGCATGAACCGCCTGCTGGAGATCGACGCCGACAACCTGATCGCGGTCGTGGAACCGGGCCTCGTGACCAACGACATCAACACCCAACTCGCCGACTACCACCTGACGTTCGCGGGCTACCCGATGAGCCTGGAGACCTGCTACATCGGCGGCAACGTGGCCGAGAACGCCGGCGGCGGCAAGGCCGTCAAGTACGGCGTCACGGAGCGCTACATCACCGGCATCGAGATGGTCACGCCCACCGGCGAGGTCGTCCAATACGGCGGCAAGTGCGTCAAGGACGTCACCGGCTACAACATGGTCAAGCTCATGGTGGGCTCCGAGGGGACGCTGGGCATCTTTACGAAGATCTTCGTGAAGCTCATGCCGCTGCCGACGTCGGTGGTCAGTCTGCTCGTGCTGTTCGAGACGGTCCAGGACGCCATCAACGCCGTGCCCCGGATCATGACCGAGGGCGGCATCATCCCCACGGCCATCGAGTTCATGGACCGCCTGAGCGTCAAGGCCTCGTGCGAATACCTCAACGAGAGCATTCCCTACCAGGACTGCGGGGCCATGCTGCTGGTCGAGGTGGACGGCTCGAACGAACAGCAGGTCGAGGCCGACTACGAGACCGTGGGCGAACAGTGCTTCGACTGCGGGGCGATCGAGGTCTACGTCGCCGACAACCACACCACGCGCGAGCGCATCTGGAAGGTGCGGCGCAACATCGCCGAGGCCTTCAAGGTGGTCTCCCCGCACCAGAGCCTCGAGGACATCGTGGTGCCGATCGCCAACATCCCGAAGATGATCCCCGAGCTGGAAAAGCTGAGCGAGAAGTACACCATCCGGATACCCTGCTACGGTCACGCCGGCGACGGCAACCTGCACGCCACCCCCGTAAAACATCCGGACACCTCGGTCGAGGAGTGGCACGAGAAACTGCCGCACATCATGGAAGACCTGTTCCGGGTGACCGCGAAGCTGGGCGGCACGATCAGCGGGGAACACGGCATCGGCCACAAGCGCAAGAAGTTCCTTCCGCTGGTGATGAGCGAGCCGGCGATCGAGATGATGCGCGCGATCAAGCGGGCCCTCGATCCGAACAACATCCTCAACCCCGGCAAGATCTTCGACGTGTGAGCAGACGCCGAACGAAGACCGGCATTCCCCTGCCTCTGCCGCCGCAAGAGGAGGACACGGCGATGTCCGAGCCCACCGTCGCGCGGTTGCGGACGCCGCACAAGGTCGGGCGACTGGTCGTCGCCCCGTCGTTCGAGCCGGGCCGCTTCGACAGCCACGCCTGCGACGTGCCGTTTGTCTTCCGCCACGAGGGCCGATACCGGATGCTCTACCTCGGCTTCGACGGCATCGGGTACCGGACCGGGCTGGCCGTCAGCGACGACCTGGTCCACTGGGAGAAGCGCGGCATGGTGCTCGACCGCGGGCCGGCCGGGTCGCCCACGGAGTTCAACGCGCAGTTGACCTCGCTCCTCCGCGACCCGGCCCTCTGCGGCCCGGGCGAGCCGGTGCGGGTCGACGGGCGCTTCATCGGCACCTACCACGTTTACCCCGAGGCCGGGTACGAAGCCGGGCCGGGCGCCATCGGCCTCTTCCGGTCGGACGACCTTCGCCGGTGGGAGCTCGGGGAACTCACGCTCCGCCCTGGCGACGGGGCCGCGTGGGAGCGTGGTGGCCTCTACAAGCCGGCCCTCCTGCGGCACGAGGGCCGGGCCTGGATGTTCTACAACGCCAAGGATCGCGAGCAGTGGCCGTGGCGCGAGCAGATCGGCGTGGCCTGCAGCGACGACCTCGTCCACTGGACGCGGCACGAAGGCAACCCCGTCGTGCGGAACGGCCCGGCGGGGGCGCCCGACGAGCGGTTCGCGGCCGACCCGTGCGTGCTCCGCGACGGCGACCACTGGGTGATGTTCTACTACGGCCTCGGGGCCGACGGCGCGGCCCGGGAGCTGGCGGCCGTCAGCGACGACCTGCTCACCTGGCGGAAGATCGACGAGGTGCTGATCGACGTGGGCCCGCCCGGCAGCATCGACTCGACCTACGCCCACAAGCCGTCGGTGATCGCGCGCGACGGCGTGCTTTATCACTTCTATTGCGCGGTGCGGCCCGCCCGCGGGGACGAGACCGCCCCGGTGGCCGGGGGCGAGGTGCGCGGTATCACCGTGGCCACGAGTCGGCGTCGGCGAGTGAGCCTGCCGGAGCGAACCCCGGATTGCCCTTGCCGCCCCTGCCCCACCCTTGCACAATAGCCGCCGATCCATACGGGAAGGAGGCAAGGCGCAATGGACCTCTAC
>CAZGEE010000220.1:0-4148 GCA_964525035.1 uncultured Anaerolineales bacterium | reverse complement strand
CGTTGGGCCGACCCACCAGGAACACGCCGTACCAATCGCCGGACGGGGTCTCCACGAGGTTCCCGTGTCCCGCCTTCTGCAGGGGGCCGTCGGTCCCGTGGGCCGTCATGATCGGATTCGCCGGGTGCACCTCGTAGGGGCCGCGCAGGTCCTTCGACCGGGCCATGGTCAGGGCGTGATGGTAGCCCGTGCCGCCTTCGGCGCAAAGCAGGTAATAGGTTCCGTCGCGCTTCAGGAGGTGCGGCCCCTCGGTGGCCCCCAGGTCGGTCCCTCGGAAGATGTTGCTGATCGGGCCGGTGAGTTGCCGCGTTTCCTTGTCGTACTCCTGCAGCAGGATTCCCGCGAACATCGGCTGCTCGGGGCGGTAGCCGAGGAACATGTTGACCAGGTAGCTCCGGGCGTCTGCGTCATGGAACATCGAGGGATCGAAGCCGCTCCGGTTGAGCAGGACCGGCTCGGACCAGGGGCCGCGCGGTTCCCGGGCCGTCACGAGATAGTTCGGCGTCTCGAGCGGAGCCCGCGGGCTCGGGCGGTTGACGTTGGTGTAGACGAGATAGAACAGGTCGTCCACGGGACTGTAGCTCAGGCCGGGCGCCCAGATGCCGCCGGAATCCGGGATACGCTCCATGTCGAGCTGCGACCGCCGCGTCAGGGCGTAGCCCAGCGTCTGCCAGTGCACCAGGTCGCGCGAATGGGAGATCTTCACCCCGGGCCACCACTGGAACGTCGAGTTGGCGATGTAGAAATCGTCGCCCTTGCGGCAGATGCACGGGTCCGGGTGAAACCCGGTCAGAATGGGATTCCGGATCATCCTGCGAGCCATCAATCGTCCCCCCGAAAAGCCGTTGCGATCGGCGCTATCCGCACATCGCCCGTTGCGCTCTGCGAGCATACCGCCTTGGGAGCCCGCTGGCAACCGTGAGCCGGGCACTCCGCGGAATCCGTCCCGCGTCAATCGCTTCGGGCACGCATCTCGATAAGGGGTTGCCAAGGCTACCGCCGCCGCACGGCGGCTTGCGGAAACCCGCCGGCGCTGATAGCATAAGCGCCCGCGTTGAGGCCCCGGACGACCGGGCGGACCGATTCCAGCCAACGACAGGAGGCACCGATGCCCGAGGACACAATGCAGCTCGAAGGCCTGCGGCCGGAGGTGCAAGGCCCCGTCCGGACGTTCGCGGGACGGCTCCAGCAGGACCTGGGCGAGAACCTGCGAAGTCTTACGCTGGTCGGTAGCGCGTTGACGGCGGACTTCAACCCGACGCGGAGCGACATCAACACCGTCCTGGTGGTCGGCCGTAGGAGCCACGAGCTGCTCGAGCTGGTGGCTTCGTACGGTAAGAAGATGGGCCGGCTCCGCCTGCGGGCTCCCCTGCTGATGACCGACGAATACATCGAGCGGTCGCGCGACGTGTTCGGGGTGGAACTACTCGATTTCCAACTCAATCACCGGACCGTGATCGGCCCGGACCCCTTCGCCGACCTGGCGTTCCAGAAGCGGCACGTCCGTCTCCAGGTGGAGCGCGAGCTGAAGGCCGCGCTGATGGAGCTGCGGCAGGGCTACATCCGGGCCGCCGGGAAGCGGCGACTGGTCAGCGAGATGGTGATGGCCTGCGTCGGCCAGTTGCTCCCGCTGCTGCGGGCCATGCTCTGGCTGAAGGACGCCGAGCGGACTCCCGAAACGTCCGCCACGGTGAGATCGGCCGCCGAGGCGTTCGATTTCGACACCTCGGCGCTGGACTCGGCCCTCGGCTGGCGCCGCGAAGGCAAGGAGCCGCCGCCCGACCGGGTGGACGCGCTATACGAAGGCATCTACCAGTCCACGGACCAACTGTCGCGCGAGGTGGACCAGCTCGAGGTGACGTCGTGACCTACGGCCGCGTGGTACAGATCGCCCTGGTCGCCTCTCTGCTCGTAGTCTCTTCGGCCGCGGCCGTGGAGCCCGCGCCGAAAACCTTCGTGGCCGACCGGGCCGGGGTCATCGACGGGGGCACCGAACGGCAACTGATCGGCCTGCTCCAGGAACTCGAGCAGAAGACCGGGTGCCGCATGATCGTCCTGACGGTCGAGAGCACCGGGGGGCAGGACATCCACCAGTACGCGTTCGAGCGGGCCGACCAGTGGACCTTCGGCCCGGACCGGAAGAGCGCGAGCGTGCTGATGGTCGTGGCCGTGAAGGACCGCGATTACTATACCGAGGTTGGCTACGACCATGAGGGGGTTCTTCCCGACGGGTACGTGGGCACGGTGGGGCGACGGATTATGCGTCCCGCGTTCCGCCAGGGACGCTACGGCGAGGGGATTCTACACGCCGTGGCCGCGATGGCCGGGAAAGTGGCCGAGGCCGACAATGTCCAACTGACCGGGACGCCTGCGCTTCCGGAGTCCGTGCGTACGCGACTGCGACCCGGGGGCGGTTTATCGCTCACGCGGCTGCTGTGTCCGCTGGCGATCATCTTCATGGTGATCTCGAGCCTGTTCGGGGCCGGGCGTCACCGCCGCAGCCGCAGCGCGCTGTTCTGGGGTGCCCTGCTGGGGGCCTCGATGCTCGGCGGAGGCCGGAGCGGGGGCTTCGGCGGCGGGGGGTTCGGCGGAGGTTTCGGCAGCTTCGGAGGCGGGGGAGGCGGTGGTTTCGGCGGAGGTGGCGCCGGCGGAAGCTGGTAGGCCGACGCTCGAGTTGAAAGGAACGCACAATGCGCAAATTCGTGATCACAGCGGCCGTGGTGGTGGGAGTGCTTCTCGTCCTTGGCGTGATTGCCCTGGGGATCATCATCAGCGGCTATAACAAGGCCGTCGGGCTCGACGAAAGCCTTAAGAACACGTGGGGCCAGGTGGAAAACCAGCTCCAGCGCCGATTCGACCTCGTGCCGAACCTGGTCAACACCGTCAAGGGCTACGCCGAGCACGAGAGGGAAATCTTCGAGAACGTCGCCGAGGCACGGACCAAGTATTTCCAGGCGGGGTCGGTGGCCGAGAAGGCCCAGGCCGCCTCGGGTTTCGAACGGGCCCTGTCGCGCCTGCTCATGTTGCAGGAACGCTATCCGGATCTGAAGGCCAACGAGAGCTTCCTGAAGCTCCAGGACCAGCTCGAAGGGACGGAGAATCGCATCGCGGTCGAGCGGAAACGCTATAATGATGCCGTGAGGACGCTGAACACCTACTGCCGCGGGTTCCCGGGCCGGTTCTTCTGCTCCCTGGCCGGGGTGGAAAAGGCGGAGTACTTCGAAGCGCCGGAGGAAGCCAAGGAAGCCCCCAAGGTGGAATTCTGAACCTTTAAAGCCGGGACAGCGTTGCTCGACCGCTCGCCCGAGGCGGCCGGGCTACACGGTAATCTCGGCCGTGTTCATTGCCGATCTCAGGATTGGTCCGCCGGCTGGGCACGCCCGGCCGTAGCGTGGTTCCTCACCCACTCGCACCACTCGGGAATCCCCTCGTCGGTGATGCAGGACGTCCGGAACAGGGCCAGCTCCTCGTTGGCCTGATGGGCGGCCGCCTCGAACGCCTCGACGTCGAACGTCACGTGCGGAAGCAGGTCCACCTTGTTCAACACGCAGGCGTCCGCCGTGTGGTAGGCCTCGGGGTACTTGAGGGGCTTGTCGTCGCCCTCGGTGGTGCTCGCCACGACCACCCGCACGGTCTCGCCCAGGTCGAAGGCGCTCGGGCAGACCAGGTTCCCGATGTTCTCGATGAGCAACAAATCGTAGGCCGCGGGATCGAACCGCTCGAGTTCGCCGGCCACCCGGCGGGCGTCCAGGTGGCACGCCCCGTGGGTCTGAATCTGGAGGGCCTCCACGCCCAGGGCCCGCATGCGCTCGGCGTCGCGTTCCGTCTCCACGTCGCCGTCGATGACCATGATGCGCAGGCTTTCCGCCAGGCGAACCACCGTCCGCTCCAGGAGGCTGGTTTTCCCCGAGCCGGGCGAACTGAGCACGTTCATGACGCAAAGCCCAGCCTCGGTGAACAGGACGCGGTTACGCTCCGCCACCTCGTCGTTCTTGCCGCGAACCCGCTGACTGATAGGAATTCGAGCCACTTACTCCACCTCCAGCGAAACGATGTCCAGTTCCATGCCCCCCTGCAACGAAAGGTCGGTCGAGCCGCAATGCGGGCAGCAGAGGGTCGGCCGCTCCGTGGTCAGTTTCGCCCCGCAG
>CAZGEE010000219.1:0-4152 GCA_964525035.1 uncultured Anaerolineales bacterium | reverse complement strand
TCGCGCTCATCAGCCGGTCCGGATTATGCCGTATGTCCCTAAGCCGGCGGATCAGTCGGTGCCGGTCGGCCTTGGTCGCGTCACGGTGCTCCAAGGGCAGCAACGCGGTCCCGGTAGCGAGGACGAGCTTCGGAGGCTCCACCCCGTAGTAGGTCCGGACGATCTCGTCGGCCACCTTATCGTACACCGCCCCGCCCAGGCCGTGGATAAACACGTCGGCGAGTAAGACTCGGCAAAACAGGGTCAGGGTCAACGCACGCGGACGAAACTTGAGCCCCTCGCTCTCGCGCTCGGCGAGCCAGTCAATGCCTTCGTCCGAGCGCCGCTCGACCTTCGCCCGGGGCAGTTCCGCGAGGGCGTCCTCCTCCTGTTCGTCAAAGAACCGAAACGTCTCCGGCGAGATCTCCACCCAAAGGTGCCGTCTCAATCCGCCGCGACGCCAGACCCAGAACGGCATTTCCCAACGGTCTCCGTTCGCGGCGAGGTCCGGGATCGGCTGGGCCGGGTTCTTCTCGTGGTGGACCCGCCGAAACGTGGCCAGTCCCCCGTTGTAGGCCTGGTGGAACCGCGACAAATTCGCCAACACGTCGAGGAAATACAAACGGAACTCGCGCGTCGCGGCGACGTCGCTGACGCGGGCTTCCAGGTTCTCCAAGCCGACGGCCCGCTCGAGCTGGTGGCGGGCGCAGGTGATGACCTTGACGAGGGAGTTGCGTCCTCGTGCGGCCTCGAGGCGCCGCCAGTATTTCGCCGCGGCGTCGCACAGGTGCGGGGCAACCCCCGCCTCGCGAAGCCGCTGGGACACGTCATCCAGCAACAGGTCCTCTTCCAGCTCTTCGTACGGGCGCGCCCCGGTAGGCCGCAGGTAAGGAACTTCCACCACGCGGACGGCGTCGTCGGAGATCACGGGGCTCCGCACGGTCAACTGGTGCGACTCATCGTTGTCCACGTTGACGTTGATGGCCGCGCCTCCGACGGCCTCGGCCAAGTGCCCCGCCAGAAAGTTCTTGAGCCACACGCCGGGGTGATAGAGCTCAGGCTGATGCCCGGTCAGGATGAGCGGCGCCCGGGACGAGATGCAGAAACCGCGCGGCCGGGTCTCGAAGAGGCAGCGGTACGGAGCTTTCAGCACCGACTCGCGCGCGGCCTCGCGGAGGGCCTGGATCGGGCGGCCGAGAACCTCGAAGTCGTAGGAGGCCAGCAGCCGACGGTTCTCCTCGACGAGGCCCGGGAGGTCCTTCGGCGGGGGGAGGATCAGGCTCGATCGGTGCTCGCGAGGGGCTCGGTAATTCGCGCGTTTCATCGGCACCGGCACCCCGGGCGTTTGCCGTCGCAGATCGGTTCCACGTGGCGGCCGATTTCCTCGCCGAGCGTGTCCAGGTAGTACCTCAGCCGCCGGTCGGCGTCGTCCAGGGCCCCTCCGAATCTCCGGTTGGGGTCCTTGTAGATCAGTTTGATCGGGACCTCGCGAACGCTCAGACCCGCCCGCGCGGCCTGGATCCAGACCTGGAGCGGCAGCGAGTACCCGGGCTCGCTCAGCGACAGCTTCCGGAGCCCTTCCACGCGGTAGGCCTTGAACCCGCAGAAGGCGTCGGTCAGCTCGTAGCCGGTCAGGTCGCGCAGCAACTCGGTGATCTGGCAGTTGATCCACCGGCGATCATTCGGGGCCGCCCCCTCGTGGAGGCTGTGTACGACGTACCGGGAGCCGCTGATAATGTCCACGCGCTCTTCCGCGGCCACGGCCTGGAAGTCCGCGATCGTGGCCGGCTCGTGCTGCTCGTCGGCGTCCAGGGTGATCACCCAGTTGTAGCCGCCGTTCATCGCGTACTCGAATATCTCGACCAGGCTGCGGCCATAGCCCTCGTTCTTCTCGTGCGTATGCACCGTCACGTCGTCCATCCGGGCGAGGATCTCCCCCGTTTCGTCCGTTGAACCGTCGTCGACCACCAGCAGGTCCCCGGGGTAGCGGCGCACGCCTTCCAGCACGCGTTCGACATAAGGGGCCTCGTTGTACACGGGAACTCCCACGAGCCAATGCATACCCTGCCTCCCTGAAGTACGTCATAGTACGGGGAACGCGGAAGGGAGTCAACGCCGGCTCACCGGGAACCCCGGTTGAACGGTCCCGCCGGCGCGGTGCAGCCTCCACACTCTCCGTTGACACACGCTGCGCCGGCCACTAGACTCGCCGCTTCATGGACAAGCTCATCGCGCCGGCCGTCTTCATCGTCTGCTATGTGCTGTTCGCCGCCCTGCCCCGCCGTCGGCACTGGGTAGGCCTGGCGGGCATGGCGGCGGTGCTCCTCCTGGATACATTCGGCCTCGGCATCGGCCTCCGCGAAGCCTTCGTCAACACCGCCGCAGCGGGGTCGGAAGAGGCGGCCCGACCCGCCGTCAACTGGAACGTGATGGGTATCTTCGTGGGCACTCTCGTCGTGGCCGAGATGTTCATGAAGAGTGGCATGCCCGCCCACCTGGCCGACCGGATCATCCGCCGGGCTCCCTCGGCGCGGGTGGCCCTGCTGGCGATCTGCCTGATGACGAGCTTCATCTCGGCCTTCGTGGAGAACGTCGCGGCGGTGCTGATCATCGCCCCGGTCGCGCTCGCTATTACAAACCGGTTGGGCATCCGCCCCGTACCGTTCTTCACCGCCCTGGCCGTCTCCAGCAACCTCCAGGGCTGCGCCACGCTGATCGGTGATCCGCCCAGCATGCTGCTCGGCGCCGCCGGCAACATGACGTTCAACGAGTTCATCTGGATGGACGGGCGGCCCTCGATCTTTTTCGCAGTGCAGCTCGGCGCTGCGACCAGCTTCCTCGTGCTTATGGTGGTCTTCTGGCGCCACCGCCAGCCCGTGCACGTCGAGGAGGTCATTCCCGTCCGGACCCGCGTGCCGACCTATCTCATGATCGCCCTGATCGCGGCCCTGGCCCTCAGCAGCGTCGTTGACCCGGGTTTCGGGTACATGGCGGGCATCGTGTGCATGAGCTTCGCCGTACTCGCGATGTTGTGGGAGGCCTTGTTCCATCGATCGGACATGTGGACCTTCGTTAAGCAGCTCGACTGGCCCACCACGATCTTCCTGCTGTCGGTCTTCGTACTGGTCGGTGCGCTGAAGGAACAGGGCGTGCTGACGCACCTGGCCGGATGGATCGGCGGGATCACGGGGGGCAGCCTGCTGGTGACCTTCATCGTGCTCATCGGCATCGCCATGGTCATCTCGGCCTTCGTGGACAACGTGCCATTCCTGATCGCGATGATCCCGGTGACGTTGGAGCTCAATGCCCAGTTCGGCTACACCCTGGACGACCCCGCGGCGTACGTGCTTTTGTTCGGCCTGCTGATCGGGGCGAGCCTGGGCGGGAACATCTCGCCCATCGGCGCCGCGGCCAACATCGTGTCGATGGGCATCATGGAGCGGCGCGGCTTCCAGCCCCGCTTCTGGGAATTCGTGCGGATCGGCCTGCCCTTCACCCTGATCGCGACCGCCACGGGCGCACTGTTCATCTGGCTCGTGTGGCACTGACGTTATCGCCGGAGCCGGGTCATGAAACATGCGTGGCCGCTGATCCTCATCCTGGCGGTCTTTGCCGCCCTGATCGCGGCCGAGGTCCGCTGGGGCCTGCCCGGACCGGCCCGCCGGGAACTGCTCTTCCCCGGCGGCCCGGACGAGGCCGCGATGGACGAGATCGCGGCCCGGTCGCGCGAGCGGCTCGATGCCCGGCGGGATCGGCCGGTGCCGATCTCGGGTCGCGATACGGATGCTCCCGCCTACGATCGGGCCGAGGCGCTCGACACCTGTCGGCGGTTTCTCCTCTACTCGGACAACCCGGACGAGATGCTTTCGCTGATGGCCCTGGCCCGCATGGAGCCCTGCCACGGAGACTTCGATCCGCACATGGGCCAGTACGGCGGGGCGTTTCTGTACCCGCTCGGAGCCTGGCTCAAGCTGGCCGCACTGACCTCGCTGGTGAGACAGGAAAACCTGGGTTTCTACCTTCGGCACCCGGCCGAGTTCGGGAAGATCTACCAGGCCGGCCGGATGTTCGTCGCCCTTTGCGTGGCCGGAGCCATTGTCGTGGTCTACCGGGCCGGAGTGCGACTGGGCGGGATGCCCGCAGGGGCTGCGGCGGCGGGGCTTCTCGCGTTCT
>CAZGEE010000218.1:0-4152 GCA_964525035.1 uncultured Anaerolineales bacterium | reverse complement strand
TCGCGGAGCTCGCGCCGGAGCGTCCGCCACGTGCGCCAGGATCTCCACGGCCCGACGGTCAGGGGGATCGTGTTCATCCCCGCCCGGCCGAGTTCGGCGAACCGGGGGTCGCCGGCGTTGCACGCCACGTCCACCTCCACGCCGCGGCGCATCAGTTCAAAGATCAGGGGGCGAAGGAAACAATAAAACGGTCCGGGCTGGTTTGCCACCTGGAGCATTCGAAGTGATTGCCTTCCGGCCCGCTCGGTCACGACAAGGGCTCCTTCCGCAGCCGGGGACAGCGCCGGGCCACGGCCTCGACGGTCCGCCGCGCAACGGCGCTCCAGGAATGATCGCGGACAATGCGATCGTGGACCCCGTGCCGCCGCTCGCGCAATGAGTCCAGTTCCTGGATCGTGACCCGCATCAAATGGGCCAGGGACCGCGCGTCGCCGGCGGCAAACTGACCCGGCCATTGCAGCTCGTCCAGCACAGGACCCAATCCGCCGGCGTCGGGCACGAGGACGGGCAGCCCCACAGACATGGCTTCCCAGAATTTCAACGGCGAGAGACCATAGCGGAGTTTCCGTCCGTCGTGGATCGGAATGACGGCCGCGTCGCAGGCCTGGAGGTAGAGGGCCGCCTGCTCGTGCGCCACGGCGGACCGCAACAGGAATCGATCCTCCAGGTTTCTCTCGGCAATCAAGGCCACGAGCCGGTCGCGCAGTTCCCCGCTGCCGACGATGACAACGCGCCACGTCCGCTCGGTCTGATCCAGCCTGGAAGCGGCCTCGACGAGCAGGTCAAGCCCCTGCCAAGCCGCCAAGGTTCCCACGAATCCAAAAATCGCCGCGTCCGCGGGCAGATTCAGAGCACGTCGCGCCTCGACCCGATCTCCGGGAGTGAACAACTCGACGGCCGCCCCGTTATGAACGACCGCCACGCGGTCGGGCGCGGCGCCACGGCGTATCAGTTCTAGCTTAAGGCCCTCCGTAACGCAGACGAACAGCGAGGCCCAGCGGAGGTTCCATCGGTCGAACAGCCGGATGAGCCGAG
The DNA here is from genome assembly GCA_964525035.1 of uncultured Anaerolineales bacterium. Taxonomy (GTDB): domain Bacteria; phylum Planctomycetota; class Phycisphaerae; order FEN-1346; family JAACEH01; genus CAZGEE01. The sequence goes on along the minus strand of CAZGEE010000218.1, from coordinate 3,117 downwards.
CCGTCCCCGGCCGCCCGCGCATGGCGAGTTCCTGGTCGACAATGCTGTCGATCTCCGCCACGTATGCCCGCCCCATCAGACAGCACAACAGGTACATCAGGAACGAGTGAAACAGAGCGCGCGTGTAAACCACCTGCACCCGGTAGCGAAGAATGAAGTACGGCATGGCCCACGCCACCAGCACGTGGAACAGCAGGAACGCGGCCATGCTGCGGCGAAACGTCGGCACATAGCTGACGGGCACCCCCAGGGGCTCCTCCGTTCGAGGCGGATAGCCGGGCGCGACGATCCGGACCCAATGCCCTTCCGCCGCGAAGCCCCGCGCCAGGTGAACGAAGTGAGTTCTTCCGCTGCCCGGCTTGTTCAGATTCTCGGACCAGACCATGAGAATTCTCAAGCCAGTCTCCCGCCTTCCCTACCGCGTCCGACGCTCCGACGCCTCATCCACCCGTGAGATGATCGACAGCGTCTTACCCGAGGACGTCCGCTCGAGTTCCTCGACGTGCTCGACGCTGATCTCGAGGTCCTGCCCCATCTTCCGCCGGAACTGCCGGATCAGGTTCTCCTCGTCCCGGTCGGAGTAGCCCGCCGACGGCACGACGCGAACCTTCACCTTGCCGATCTCGTCCTGCACGCACTGGACGGCGGTTACGTTCTCGACCTGCTTCACGATAACGCTTATGTTGGCGATTTGCCTGCCGTCGCCGGTGATCAACACGTGGTTCGTCCGCCCGTAAATGCGCGAGACAATCCGCCCCGCGTGCTCCGGACACGGGGGTGGATTGTGCGCCACGAGGGCCATGTCCCCGACCCGGTACCGAATCAGTGGCATTGCCTCGTTGTAAAGACTTGTGCCGACGATCTCGCAGACGCAACCGTCGTCCTGATTCTCACCCGGCAGGAACTCCGTGACGCCGTAAGCCATGTCGTCGTGCATGTGACCGCATTCGTACTCCGTGATGCTCGAAACCTTCTCGTGCATGCCGTACTGGTTGAACACGCGCGTGTTGAACGCCCGTTCGATGGCTTCGCGATAACCGGGCTGGAGTTCTTCGCTCGTCGGGAAGACCGCCCGTGGGAAGGCGGTGAACTCGTAGCCGTGGTCGAGGATGTACCTGGCCAGCAGGTAGATCGGCGTCGGATAGCCCTCGAACCACGCACAGGGATGGCGTTGCAGGTCCTCAAGGTACAGCGGAATGGTCTCGTCCGTCATGTGAAAGATGCTGTAGCAGCGCTGGTTGGCGGCCAGGTTGACACGCCAGAACGGCGGTTTTGTCGAGTCGGCTTTGCAGACCTCGACCCCTGTAAAGCTGGCGTACGGTTCGCCGTAGCGGACCCGCGGCCGACGAAATGCCCAGTGGAACGCGTATTCGGCTTTCAGCGCCCGCGCGCTGGCGCGGATGACCATCGTGAATCCCGTCGAGCCGCTGGTCGGCGCGACGTGGCACTTTTTCTTGGGATAGTTGTCGGCGTAGAGGTCGGCACCCGCTCGGCGAATCTCCTCCTTGGTGAGCAAGGGAAGCTTCGGGAGGTCGTCGACCTTTCTCACGTCATCCGGCATAAGTCCCAGGGCGTCAAAGCGGCGACGGTAGAACGGAACGTGATCGTAGCTGTGCCGAATCATCTCGGCGAGTCGTTCGTCCTGATAAGCCCGCAGCTCCTCGAAGCTCCACGATCGGCATCGCCGGAAAAAGTCAAGAAACCGGCGGAACTCGCGACCGCTGTATCGGTTGAGACGCTTCTCCCACCCGAACGCCGTCGCGTACAGGTGCTGCAGCGCCACCGGGGAGTGATTATAAATCCAGCGAGTGAACGCGTTTTCCATAACCTACCCAGCACGGACCTCGCGAACCTGGGACCGGTAGTGTACCACACTCTCTCCGAAGCGAAAACCGCGCGGCGCGCCGCGATTCGTCAGGCGGTCAGATCACGATAGCTGACGAGCTCGATGCCGACGTCGGCGGCCCGTCGGCACCAATCGGTATCCTCGAACAGCACACGCTCCTTCTCCCGGGACTCGAGCAACGTGCTATAGCGCCGGAGATCATCGTCAACGTACCCGGGATGACATTCGATGAAACTGACGCCACGCGGCGTTTGTCCGAGCAATGCTTCCCAGCACCCGCGGCGGTAAACCGCGTCCGGGCCGAGCGGCATCAGCACAAGCCGGCGATCCGGCAGCCGGACGCCCGCCTTGCGGACGGCTCTCATGCGCCACGCGGCGAGGGCGTGCGTGGCGATCTGCCGCGGATGTGCGGCGTAATACCGGCACAGGCCGACACAGCGCGGACCGGGGGGCAGAACGAGGAAGTAGCGGTGCGTACGGCTGGCCGGGATACCTTCGCCGGGTCCGACGTCCAATGCCGCTTCGAAGAATCCGGGGTAGAGGTGCCGCCCCTGGTGGCTGTCCCAATGGGTGAGCTCGGCGCCAAGCTCACGGAGTTTGTGCACCTGGGCGCGGAGTTCCCGCCGCATTTCGTCGCCATTCAGAAGTCCCTTGCGCGCGCGGCGCGGGAAATCAGACCCGTGGAATTCGCCTCCCGCGCCGACCAGCGACGGGATCTCACCAGGGGGCAGCACCGGCGGCCCGATGCTCAGGTTCAAGTGAACTCCGACGCTCACGTGAGGAAAGTCGCGGAGCAACGTCGGCAATTCCTGAACCGCCGGCCAGGTGGCGTTGACGCTCACGCTGCGGATGAAGCCGTGCTCGAGGACTTCGAGGATCGCCCGGTTGTTACCGAACGTAAAGCCGAAGCCGTCGGCGTTGACGATCAGTTTTCGTGTCATAGGCCTCACAGCTCGTTAAAGGTGATCAGCTCGACGCCGGCCTTCCGTGCCGCCTCGGCCAGGGACGGTTCCCTGAGAACCTTCAGTTCTTCCATACGCTCGTTCACGTAGGTGGCATGGTCGGCCAACGTCTCGTCGGGATAGCCCGGATGGCAGTAGACTTCGCTGGTGCCACGCGGCAATCGGTTGAACAGTTCAATCCAGAACTCCCGGTGGAACTTGCGCAGCGGATCGAGTATGCCCGGGGTGATCAGCCGATCGGCCATCTTCATGCCGGCCGCGCGGGCCCGCCGCATCTGCAACTTCGCCCCCGCGTAGACCACCGCCCGG
>CAZGEE010000217.1:2232-4161 GCA_964525035.1 uncultured Anaerolineales bacterium | reverse complement strand
GGATTCATAAGGCGGCCCAGGCGGCCGACAGCGGCGCGGATTCAACGGGCGCAGGGGGGGTACAGGCGGCGGATTCCTCGGAGGGAGCGGGCGGTTCGGACGGCTCGAAGCGCGTCGCCGCTCTTGAGCAACGGATAGGGAAGCTGGAAGGCGGTTGTGCCGAGACGGCCGGCGTGCTGCGAGAGTACCTCGAACTCATCCGCTTTGGTCTGGCCCGGGAGGAGGCACGCGGGGCGGCCGAGATGCTGCTCGATTACGTCGAGCGGGCCGCGGCGTTTGGCCAGGCGATGCTCGACAGCCAAATCGTTACGGAGTCGTATCGAAAAGCCATGCTGGACCGTTTGCGTGAGGCCGTCGGTCGAATGGGCGATCCCGGGTCGCGCGAAGACGGCTACCGCCGCGTCCGACACCTGGAGCACGGGGATCGAACGCGTCAGCGCCTGGAATCCCTTTCGGTTGATCGGGAGGTCCGCAGCGCGCTGTGGGAGGCGTTGCGTTGGGCCGAGGAGACGGCGCGGAAGAAGGATGACCCGCAACGGGAAGTGGCCGACGAAATGCGGCGGGCGCTGGAGCGCCTGGCGTGGCGTGGCTGGCAGACGGGTCAGGTGCCCGAGTTGAAAGAGGCCATGCTGGCCAAACAGTATCGCAGGGGTATGGCCCGGTTCGAGGAAGAACTCGCGGAACTGGCCGAACGGCTGGGCGAGCATAGCCGGGAGGTTGCCCGGTCCGTCTGGCGGACCGAGGAGCCGCTCAATGTGCTCTCCGAGGTTCGAAGGACCGATGAGGCGCTGGCCTCCCTGGCGCGATACACCGATGTACCCGGCCCGATTCGCAGTGCGGCTGCGCACGCGGCCGCACTGCTCGTTGCCGGAGAGGGAGGAAGCGTCGGCCGTGCCCGGCGGAGCCTCCGCAGGATGCGAGACGCGCTCGACGCGCTGGTGCGGCTTCACGATTCCGCCATCGAACGCCGAGACCGCTTCGAGGCGGCGCGGCTGTCGGGGCGGAAATATTTCACGAGCTACAAGGCGCACATGGCGGCAGCGGTGCGCATGTTGAAGGAGGTCGTTGACGGGCACACCGAACGCTACGATCACCTAGTCGCTTCCCTTCCGCTGTACGAGATGATGGCGGAGTACATGGTTCTGCACCGCGCGCGCGACGAGAATCGGCTCGAACGGGTGAAGGCAGGGCCCGGCGTGACCATGGATCCGGAACGCGCGATGGAGACGGCGCAGGCGGGAGTGGCGGACTTCGATGAGCTGTTCTCCGGCCTGCTGAAGGCCGAGCCGAACGATCTTTTGCAACGGGCACAACCTGTAGCCTACCGGCACGGAGTCTGTCGAACGGCGGTGGGCGCGATGCTTGAGCTCCAACGCGAGCACCAGCACGTGGACCGGCTGGGCTTGGTGCTGGCGAACCTCGACACGGCGGCTCGGGGCGCGATGTCACAGGAAGACCGCGACAGGGTCTCGGCAAGCTGGCACGCGAACCAGGCCACCGAGGCCTACCGCCGAGGGTACGGCCGCACGGGCGACTTTCACGCGGAGGAACTCGCGAGGCGCAACCCATTGCTGAGCGTGCCCTTGCGCGAGGAGGGGGCGGAGTAAATGGACAATGCAGAAACGGTGGAATACCTCGTGGTCGCGCCCCATCCCGACGATGCGGAGCTCGGTATGGGAGGCACGATGGCGAAGCTCGTCGACCGCGGATGCGCCGTCGGCGTGGTCGACCTGACGAGCGGCGAGCCCACCCCCTTTGGAACGCCCGAGCGGCGTGCGGAAGAGACCGCCGCGGCGACCCGGGTGCTGGCCCTCGGTGTTCGCCTCAACCTCGGGATGAAAAACCGCGAGCTGGTCCATACCCTGGAGAACCGGCGACGCCTGGCCGAGGTCTACCGCCGGCTGCGCCCGCGGGTGGTCTTCGTCCCCT
>CAZGEE010000217.1:0-2222 GCA_964525035.1 uncultured Anaerolineales bacterium | reverse complement strand
GGCCCAGGAGCTGGCCGTCGCGGCGCGCTTCCACGCCAAGCTGACCAAGACCGACATGGACGGCGAGCCGCACTATCCTCCGAGGATAGTCTACTATTACTGCACGCACCTGCGACGCCACGCGGACGTGGCCTTCGTGGTCGACGTGTCCGAGTACATGCAGCGGAAGATCGAGGCCATACAATGTTACCGCAGCCAGTTCTACGAGGGCCGCGGCGACCAGGCCGGAGCCGTGGTCGAGTTCGTCCGCGGCGCCTGCCGGTACTGGGGCGGTCAGATTCAACGCGAATACGGGGAACCCTTCGCGGTGCTGGAGACCCTGGGTGTCGATTCGCCGGAACACATTTTTTGATTGCTTTGTCGCGATGACGCTGAAGACCGCCGGGGGCACCTGGCTGTTCGTGCTTGCGTTCGTGTGCATCGTCTCTGTCGGGGCGGTGGACGAGGTGCGGGCGGCGGATTTCGCGGGCCCGTTGGCCGGGGTGCCGCGCGGCCAGGTGCTGGTCGTGCACGTGCCCCGGGCCGGGCACGTTGCGGACGCGATCGACCGGCTGCGCGACACGGTGTGCCGGGAGGGCCTCCCGAATCCGTTGCGGCAGGCATGGGCGGAGCTGCGCCTGGAACAGCCGCTGCGACCGGACACCGGGATCACGTTCTGCCTGGGCCCGCCCGTACGGCAGGGAGGCACGGCGGGTCCGTGGACGCTGGTCACCGGTGTCGACGTCGAGGCAGCCCTGGGCCGATCTGGAGCGGACGCTTCCGGGGTCGTGCGCCGCGGGGACGCGCCGGCGGCGTTTCCCCTGGGCGGCTCCGCGTTGGCGATGGGAGACCCCGGCGTGCTCAAGGCGCTTGCCGGCAGGGTGGAGCGCGGGGTGGTCGTTACCCCGAGTGAGCGCGAAACGCTGATTGACGGCGACGTGCTGGTCCGGCTCGACCTTCCCGGTCTGTTGAGAGCGTACGAACCGCGTTACCAGCAGGCGGAGGCGAAGCTCCTGGACCGCCTGGCCAAGGCACGGCGAGCGGATGCCCCGGAGGAGGAAGTGGCCGGGCTGGAAGCCCGAAGCCGGGCGATGCGGACCCTTTGGAGCACGGCCCGGCAGGGGCGGTGCATCACCGCGGGGCTGATGATCCGGCCGGAGGCCGTGGATTTGCGCGCGACGCTGGCCCTGGACGAGGGCAGCGAGCTCCGCGGATGGCTGGACGGACATCCACGGCTGGCGGGGGAACTGGATCCGCCTTTTCCGCCGCAACGGTTCGCCGCGCTCGGCTATGCCGCCTTCGATCCGGAGGGTCTGGCGAATCTCCTCCAGTGGGCGACCGACCGGGCGGTGGCGGGACTCGTGCTCACCGGGAACGGGGACGGCCTCGGCCCGGCCGAGATGACGGCCTTGAGCGACCTGTTCTCGGACTTCTCCGGTCTGCTGGGCTCGCGCCTCGGCTGGATCGTGCCGGTCGCCGGACCGGACGAGCCGGTGCTGCAAGTGGACAGCGTGGTGCGGCTCCAGGGTCCGCAGTCCGGCCCGGCATGGCGCGGCCGAATGCCCGCGGTGCTCGACGCGCTGGTTTACGTGGCGGACCAGGCCCTGGCGCAGATTTGCCCCGACCGGCACTTGCCGCGCCTCGGCTCGGAACTGGACCCGGCCGCGCCGGGTGCCGGCCGGGCCGTGGACCACTGGCACCTGGCGCTGCAATGGCCGGACGTGGAGGCGGAGGGCGAGCCGCCCTTGTGGACCCGGCGGTTCCTCGATGCGCTGGTTGGCCGTGACGGGCTGGACCTGTGGACCGCGGTGGAGGGGGCTCACGGGTACGCGACCGTGGCGCCGTCTCCCGGGCGGATCGATCCATTGATTGCCCGAATCGGTGCGGTTCGCTTCGACCGTGCCGGGGAGGACGAGCGGACGGCCGAGGCCTTGCGCCACACGTTGCGCCGGCCGAACGCCGTGGTCGTATTCTCGCCGAGCGACCTCGTGCAAATGCTGAGTCGCGCCGTCATGCAGAACGAAGACGATGCGCTCCCCGGTTCGGGCGAAGTGCCCCTGGTGGAACCGGAATCACTGGCGGTCTTCAGCGCTCGCCTGGGCGGGGGCGACGCCACGGCGCGGCTTTACGTCCCCGTTGATCAACTGGAGCCGATGATCTCGGGTTATCGCGTCTTCCGGCTCCTGCAGAAGCCGTTCGGCGACTCCGGCATTGCCATTCCGTCCCGGCCCCGCCGCTGATCC
>CAZGEE010000216.1:2579-4165 GCA_964525035.1 uncultured Anaerolineales bacterium | reverse complement strand
GGCCTGGTCCACGGACTCGAACTCGTGCTCATCCAGCCACCGGTTCGCGTCGTCCAGGAGCCTGCCGATCACCTCCGGTCCTTCCTCCAGGAGCACGGAGCAGACGTTGGCGACCGCGGCCCCGGCCGTGATTGCTTGGACCACCTGCGCGCCGTCGTGAATCCCGCTCGTCAGGGCCATCGCGGCCTTCAGCCGGCCATAGAGGATCGCGATCCATCGCATCGGCAGGCGGGATTCCTCCGGCCTGCTGAGCACGAGGTCGGGCCGCACTTCCATTTTCTCGACGTCGATTACCGGCTGGTAGAATCGGTTGAACAGCACGAGGCCGTCGGCCCCGGCCCGGTCGAGTTGGACCGCCATGTTCGCCATGCTGCCGAAGAACGGGCTGAGTTTCATCGCCACGGGGATTCCGACGCTTCCCTTCACCGTCTTCAGAACCTCGAGGTGAAGTGCTTCGATGTCCGGGCCGGCGACGGTCTCCTCGGTGGCGAGAAAGTAGAGGTTGATCTCCAGGGCGTCGGCCCCGGCCTGTTCCATCTGCCGCGCGTACTCCGTCCAGCCTCCCGGGGTGGTCCCGTTGAGGCTGGCGATCACCGGGACGTCGACGGCCTCCTTCACCTTGGAGAGGTGCTCCAGGTATCGTTCGGGCCCCGCCCGGTACTCGGTGGCGGGCTCGGGGTAATAGGTCAATGACTCGGCGAACTGCTCCGTGCCCCGTTCGAGAAAGTAGGCGAGCTCCTCGGCCTCGAACTTCACCTGCTCCTCGAAGAGTGAGTGCAGCGTGATGGCCGCCGCGCCGGCATCCTCGAGCCGCCGGGCCCCGTCCGCCTCGCGCGACAGCGGCGAGGACGAAGGGACGATCGGGTTCTTCAGCTTCAGCCCCATGTAGGACGTCTGCAGGTCCGCCAACCTTCGCCCCCCTTCATCTTGCTGGAGCAGCGCTTCGACCTTCCCGCCGCGACTCTACTTGGCCGCCTGTTCCTGTTCGCCGTTGCCGTACGGCATCGCCGCCAGGTGCTCGTGCATGCGCCACCGGTGTTGCACGTCCTTCTGGGCCAGCTGGAGCAGGTGCTTCGCCCGCTCCGGGTCCGCCGCGGTCAACATCTTATAGCGGGTCTCGTTGTAAACATAGTCCTGGAGCGGGATGCTCGGAGCCTTCGAGTCGAGCTGGAGCGGGTTCTTGCCCTGCTCGGCCAGGGCCGGGTTGAACCGGTACAGCGGCCAGTGCCCGGAGGCGACCGCGCGTTTCTGCTGCTCGCTCGCGGTCCGCATGTTGGTGCCGTGCGCGATGCAGTGGCTGTAGGCGATGATCAGGCTCGGGCCCGGGTAGGCGTCGGCCTCGACGAAGGCCCGCACGGTCTGCTGGTCGTTGGCGCCCATGGCCACGTGGGCCACGTAGACGTTCCCATAGGTCATCGCCATCATGCCGAGGTCCTTCTTGGCCAGGGGCTTCCCCCCGGCGGCGAACTTGGCCACGGCCCCGCGAGGCGTGGACTTCGACATCTGGCCCCCGGTGTTGGAGTAGACCTCCGTGTCGAGCACCAGCACGTTGACGTCCCGCCCGCCGGCCAGGACGTGGTCCAGGC
>CAZGEE010000216.1:0-2569 GCA_964525035.1 uncultured Anaerolineales bacterium | reverse complement strand
CGCCGTAGCCGATGTCGTAGGCCCACCCGTCGCCGCCGAGAAGCCAGATGCTGCGACGGAGCAGGCAGTCGGCGACGCTCAGCAGGTGCCTGGCCTGGGGCGAGCCCATCGACTCGAGCTTCTTCTTCAGGTCCGCGACGCGCTTGCGCTGTTCGCGGATTCCCTCTTCCGTGCCCTGGTCCGCCTCGAGGAGGGCGCTGACCATGTCGGAGCCCAGGTCGTCCCGCAGCTCGTTCAAGAGCTCGCGGGCGAATTCCGTGTGCTTGTCCGTCGTCAGGCGGAACCCGAAGCCCAGCTCGGCCGAGTCCTCGAACAGGCTGTTGTTCCAGGTCGGGCCGCGCCCCTCGGCCGTCTTGCAGTAGGGCGTGGTCGGCAGGTTGCCGCCGTAGATCGACGAGCACCCGGTCGCGTTGCTCATCATGGCCCGATCGCCGAACAGTTGAGTCAGCAGCTTCACGTACGGCGTCTCGCCGCAGCCGGCGCAGGCCCCGGAATACTCGAACAGCGGCCGCAGCAGCTGCGAGCCCTTGACCGAGGCGATGTTCCGGATGCTCGTCCGGTCGTAGTCGGGAATGTCCAGGAAGAATTCGTAGTTCTCCCGTTCCTGGGCCCGCAGCGGCTCCTGCGGCTCCAGGTTGATGGCTTTCTTCTCGGGCTGCTGCTTGTTCTTGGCCGGGCAAACCTCGACGCAGGTCCCGCACCCGGTGCAGTCCTCCGGCGCTATTTGGATGGTAAACTTCTTCCCGGCGAACTCCTTGCTCCGGGCGTCGGTCGACTTGAACGTCTCGGGCGCGCCTTCGAGCCGGTCCGGGTCGTAAATCTTCATCCGGATCGTCGCGTGCGGGCACGCGATCGAGCATTTGCCGCACTGGATACACGTGTCCGGGTCCCAGACGGGAATCTCCCGGGCCACGTTCCGCTTGTCCCACTTCATGGTGTCGGTCGGCCAGGTGCCGTCCTCCGGCATCTTCGAGACGGGAAGCTCGTTGCCGCGGCCGGCCATGATCTCGGCCGTGACGGTCTTGACGAACTCCGGGGCCTCGTCCGGCACCCACGGGCGGCGGTCGATCGTGCTGGTCGCCTCCGCCGGCACCTCCACCTCGTGGAGGTTCGCCAGGGCCTGGTCCACGGCGTTGAAGTTCTTCTCGACGATCTCGGGCCCCCGCTTGCCGTAGGTCTTCTGGATGGCGTCCTTGATCTTGCGGATGGCCTCGTCCTGCGGAAGGATGTTGCTGATGGCGAAGAAGCACGTCTGCATGATGGTGTTGATCCGCACGCCCATGCCGGTGTCCTTGGCCACCTTGTAGGCGTCGATGACGTAGAACTTCAGCTTCTTCTCGATGATCTGCTCCTGGACGGGCCGCGGCAGGTAGTCCCAGACCTCGTCCGGACCGTGCGGGGCGTTGAGCAGAAACGTCCCGCCCTCGGCCGACTGGGCCAGCATGTCGTGTTTCTCGACGAACGGCCACTGGTGGCAGGCCACGAAGTTGGCCGAACTGATCAGGCACGTCTGCCGGATCGGCTTCGGACCGAACCGCAGGTGCGAGACGGTCACGGCCCCGGCCTTCTTCGAGTCGTACACGAAGTACCCCTGGGCATAGTTGTCCGTCTCCTCGCCGATGATCTTGATCGAGTTCTTGTTCGCGCTGACGGTCCCGTCGCTGCCGAGCCCGTAGAACATCGCCCGGACCACGTCGTCGCTCTCGATGTTGAAGTCCGGGTCGTACTCGATGCTGGTGTGCGTGACGTCGTCACGGATGCCGACCGTGAAGTGGTTCTTCGGTTCGGGTTTGGCCATCTCGTCGAACAGCCCCTTGACCATCGCCGGGGTAAACTCCTTGCTGCTCAGGCCGTACCGCCCGCCGAGGACCTTCAGGTCGCGGCCGGTTTCCGTGGCGGCGGTCACGCAGTCCAGGTAAAGCGGTTCGCCCGACGCGCCCGGCTCCTTGGTCCGGTCGAGCGCGGCGATCGTCTTGACCGAGTCGGGCAGCGCGTCGATGAAGTGCTTCACGCTGAACGGGCGGTAGAGCCGAACCTTCAGGAGCCCCACCTTCTCGCCCTGGCCGCTGAGGTATTCGACCGCCTCGTGGGCCGTCTCCGCCCCGGAGGTCATCAGCACGATGACCCGGTCGGCGTCGGGCGCGCCGACGTAGTCGAACAGGTGATAGTGCCGCCCGACGATCTTCGCGAACTTGTCCATGGCCTTCTGGACGATCTCCGGCGCGGCGTTGTAGTACTTGTTCACCGTCTCCCGGCCCTGGAAGTATACGTCCGGGTTCTGGCTGGTGCCGCGAAGCACGGGCCGTTCGGGGTTCATCGCCCGCTGTCGGTGCGCCAGGACCAGGTCCTCGTCGATCATGGCCTTGATGTCGTCCAGGGTGAGCTGCTCGACCTTGTTGATCTCGTGGCTGGAGCGGAAGCCGTCGAAGAAGTGGACGAACGGAATGCGCGACTCCAGCGCGGCCGCCTGGGCGATCAGGGCCATGTCCATCACCTCCTGGATGCTGCAGGAGGCCAGCAGGCCGAACCCCGTGCTGCGGACCGCGTTGATGTCGCTGTGGTCGCCGAA
>CAZGEE010000215.1:0-4166 GCA_964525035.1 uncultured Anaerolineales bacterium | reverse complement strand
CGCGCAGCGATCCCGTCCCGGAGCCGGCGACGCTGGCTCTGCTGGGCGTCGGGGCGCTTTTTCTGCCGCTCTGGCGGCGACGCAAGTAACGGGGCTCGGGGCCCCCGGGTGTGCTGCTTTCGAGGCAGCCGGGACACCCGGGTATTGCGGGGAACGAATGAGGGGGCCACCGGTTCGGGAAATGCCGAAAGAGGACGCCTCGAGGCCCACGGGGGGTGTGGCCTCGGCGCCCGGAAACCGAACCGGGGGACAACATCCGGGCACAGCGGAATGTGCCCGTGGGAACCGAACGACGTAGTCCGGAGCAGTACGACCAATCATGGCTGGACCAAGGGCGGGGCTTCGGGCCCGGCCGCAGAAAGTGGAGGGAGTTTCCCGTCAGAGGCGGGTGGAATTCGAAGGGGGTTCGCCTGCCGGGCGGTTGCCGTTGTGGCTGGTGTGTGACGTAGAAATGGACAGCCCCCTGCGGGGATTCGGGGGGCAACGGAGTCGGACCGGGGGAGTGTGACAAGGTCGCGCTCCCTTTTTGTTTGGACCGGTCCCGAAAGGAGGACGGGGATGAAGCTTCGTAAGGTTGTGTGGGCGACGGTATGCATCATCGGCGTTGCATGTTTTCTCCAGGCGGGTCCCGCTCGGGCCGGTTTCGTGGGAACCGTGGACGTGGATCTCCCGGACCCCGGGGAAGGCCAACAGGGGCCTCCGGACTGGGTGATCGGGCCTCCTTCGTTTGTGTTCGAGCTTGTGCCCGGCGATGCCAGCCGGGGGCTGCTCACGTTGGGCGAGGTATTCGGCGGCGAAGGGGACCTGCCGGTGGCGATCTCCGGCCTGACCGACGGGGACCCGATCATGTCCGTGACGAAGGAAGTGGAGAACGACTCGGAGTTCACGTGGCGCAGTTACCTGATCACGATGCCGGACGGAGGGGACATTACCTTTACCGGTACGGCCACGAGCGACCGGATGACGCTCTACAGCAGCTCGGCTTACGAGCTGGCGTTCAACGAGCCGGACGCCATCGCCGACGGCGAGACGGTGAGCTTCAGCTTCGACGTGCTGATCCCGTCGACGGGGCCGTTCAACTTCACCCTGACGCAGACGCCGCGCAGCGATCCCGTGCCGGAGCCGGCCACGCTGGCTCTGCTGGGCGTCGGGGCGTTCTTCCTGCCGCTCCGGCGGCGTCGGAAATAGCAACACCTCCTCGGGCGGCTAGACTTCCAAGCAGCCGCAGTGGGGTGAAGCTCCCCGGAGCAGTGGGGGGCTGTGGCGGGGTGCTTGCGTGCAACCGTGCGCCGCTCTTCACCCAGAGGACGGCGTGAAAGAAAGTTCGTGAACGGGCGGGCCTGCGGGCTCGCCCGTTTCACGTTGACCACCCTTTGTTCTTCCCCCTCCTTACGCGGTTTTGCTCAAGCCCGCCGGACGATCCTTCCGATCAATAACGCGATGGCAGCCAAGAGGTTGCAAGGCCGCCGCACCGGTCGGCCTTCTGCCTCGGCGTCGGCGCGCGATGACGAGACGGCCCTCGCCGCCGGCTGAAGCCGGTGCTGCCCGGGAGGCCTCCCGGCCTCGAGGGGTGTCTGCCCTGCACCGTCCAGGCACTTGCCTATGCAGGGGGGAAGAACCGCGAAGAAAGGAATTGCAGCCGTGAGAATGCTCACGACTCTGGCCGCCCTCCTTGTCGCCGCAACGAACGCGTCTGCCCTGGTGCTTCACGAGGACCGCCTTCCGGCGGACCGTCCGCCCGACGGCGTGCTGGGATGGTGGGGGGGCGCGTGCACGTGCGTGGCGATCGACCCCGACTGGGTGGTCGCGAGCGTCCACCAGGGCGGTGGCGTGGGCACCACGGTGACCATCGAGGGAACCTCCTACGTGGTGGCCGAAAATTACGAAAGCGATCATGACGTGCGGTTAGCTCGCCTGGAGACACCGGACGGCCAACCGGCGGGGCTCGACCATTTTGTCGAGCTGTCGTGGGACTCGGCCGGGGCGGTTGGGCGGGACATGGTCCTGGGCGGCTTCGGCCGAGGACGGGGCACAGCCCTGTCGGAGGGAGGCCAGGTCTACGGGTACACGTGGTCCGGCGCGGCGAACCGGACGCTGCCCTGGGGCACCAACACGGTGCACTCGACCTTCGGCAACTGGCTCTACGCCGACTTCTCGCCTCCGGGTGGCCCCGGCGCCACCAGCGAGGAGGCCGCGCTGGCCGCGGGCGATTCCGGCGGCGGATGGTTTGTCCGCGACTCCGGAACGGGCCCCTGGCAACTCGTCGGCGTCTCCGTCGGCGTAACCCGAAGCGGCGAAAGCTGGTTCGACCCGCCGGACTTCATCGAGGCCGTCCGCACCGACCTCGTCGCCGACTGGATCGTCCAGACCATCGCCCAAGCCGAATCGAACGACGTGACCCTGACCGTCGAGGGCGGAACGGGCGGCGGAACCTACGAGGCCGGCGACGTCGTGGCCATCGCCGCCTCCGTGCCGGACGGCTTCGCGTTCGTCGAGTGGACCGGCGACGTGGCCACCGTCGAGGACGTGACCTCCCCGCAGACCACCATCACGCTGGAGAGCGACTGCGAGGTGACGGCCACCTTCCGGGCCCTGACCCCGCTCCTGCTCGCACCGGAGTTGGAGTACGGGTGGCTATACCAGAACACGCCGGAGACCACCCAGGGGCGGCACGCCCTCACGCTGGAGGTGCACGTGGTCGAGGACGACAACGGCAACACCGCCTACACCGCCGAGGTCTTCCAGGCCGCCGGGGACGGCGACGTCGAAATCCTGCCCACCGACGACCCGCTCGTGTGGCAGATCCGCGGCAGTTGGATCGACCAGGGGGCACCCGGCGATGTCGCCCTCGGCGTCGAGGCCCGGGGAACCGACGTCGGCGGCGAAGGCTACGCCGAGATAAGCCTTACGGTCCGGCCGCTCGGCGACGCCGACGGCGACGGGTACGTCGGCGCCTGCGATGCGGCAGCCGTGGCCCAGGTGCTGAACGGCGTCGAGCCGACCTGCGGAACGCTCCGCTCGTGCGACCTCGACGGCGACGGCTACGTCAACGTGATGGATAAGGTGATCATCAAGGAACTTCTGAACGGCATGCCCGTTCCGTAGCCCCCCGGGCGGCCGTTCGAGTCGCCGCCTCCGCGCGGGCCGGCGACTGCGAACGGACCGCGCCCGGCACACCATTCCCCCCTCCCGGCCGTGCCCGCAGGGCTACACCGCCGAGCCGACCGAGCGCGGGTGCTACGGCGACGTGACAATCCAAAGCGGTTCGTCGGGCTGGGAGTTCCTGGGCGGGCGAACCGACCTGAGCACGCCCGGCGACGTCGTGCTCGACTTCCGCGTGAAGGGCGTTGCGACCGGCGAGGTGGCCCCCGCCGGCGTCGTGCTGCGGCTGCGCGAACTGGGCGACGTCGACGGCAGCGGGGCGGTGAACGTGCTGGACAAGCTCCAGATGAACCTGCGCCTCAACGGGCTCGACACGCCGTACCCGGACCGCTGCTTCGACCTGACCGGCGACGGCTTCGTCAACGCGCTGGACAAACTCCAGATGAACCGTGCCCTGAACGGCCTCCCGATTCCGTAGCGCAGCGTACCAGGCTGCCGGGCCACGGGCAGACGAGGGGATTCACTTCGTTGGCCGGCGAGGTGCCGTCGCCGGCGGTCCAGGCCTCGGCGCCCATCGAGCCGGGCGGGCCGTATCCGCGGCCCTCGCCCGGGAACCGATATGCCTCGCGTGCTCCGCGCGGCCACGTCCCGCCGGGAGCGGTCTTCCCTTCCTTCTTGTCGTTACGTAGAATAACGTTCTTGTCCTTGCCGGTGCCGTGGACAGGCTGCCGCCCGGTGTCCAGCAGCCCGGCTTGCGGTTCGCCGCGCTCCGCGTGGGCGGGCCGGCGCGATCTCCGGCGGCGGGAGCGTACGGCCGGGGGAGAAGAATTTCACGAGGAGGCGTTTCGCGAATGGACAGCTTTGAGAACACGCAGATCAGCCGGGCGATTGTCGATGCCTATCACGAGAAGCTCCGCGGCGCGATTACCGGCGACGTGCTGATCGCCGGGGCCGGCCCGGCGGGGTTGGTTGCGGCGGCGCACCTGGCGCGCGGCGGGGCCCGCGTAACGGTCGTGGAAAAGCGGCTGGCCACGGGCGGCGGCATCTGGGGCGGCGGCATGGGC
>CAZGEE010000214.1:1755-4205 GCA_964525035.1 uncultured Anaerolineales bacterium | reverse complement strand
GCCGGCTCTCGGCCAGGCGGGCCGCGGCCTCCAGGCTGACGAACTTCTCGAGGCAGACGACCGGCACGCGACAGTCCGCGAGGGCGTCGGTCAGTTGGCCGCTCGCCCACTCGGCCAGGCTCCACCCGTCGGGCTCCGGGCGGATGCAGACCGCGCAGGCGCCGCGGGCGAGAAACGCGTCCACCTGCTCCGGCTCGGGCGGGACGTCCTCGGCCGCGGCCGGGAGCACCACGGGGCACGGCACCAGCCGGGGGTCGGCCTCGGCGGCGGCGAAGAGCCGAGCGTTCGACCGGCTCACGTCGCGGTCGAGGTCCTCCGGCGCGGTGCGGACCAGCGCCCGGCCGATCCGCAGGCGGTCCATCGCCTCGGCCAGGGCCTCCGCGGCCACCGGCCGCTCCCCGGGCCGCGCCCCGCCGAACCCCGCCTGGACGTCAAACAGCTCCACGCTCACCAGTGAGCCCTCCTTCACGCACGCCGTCGCGGCGGTTGACCTAAGCCACTCCGCTGTCTCCGTATCCGTAACGCCCTCGGTAGCTTCCCCGCTGCGCCTATCTTGGTCGATGTGTCTATTAAGAACACTGATGACCTTTTTATTTTCCATTCTCAGAGCAGTCTCACTTGGAGAGTCGAACCCCTGCACCTTTACGGTTGGGTCTGCCCCGTGCTCAAGGAGCAGCTTGACCATGCGAACGTCCTCCTTTATAATAGCATTAGTTAATGGTCTGTCATTAACATACAGGCCGTTAGGGTCCGCACCTTCCTTTAACAGCCATGTAACCACATTATATCGTTGGCTCGCCACAGCTTCGGAGAGGAGCGTAACGCCCCTCCACGCTATTTTGTCCACGGGCTTTCCCGAAGCCTTCACAGCGGATTGAATCTCCTCCAACGGCGCGCCGAACTGCAACAGTTCATACGCTCGGCTATCGGGTCCAACCAATCCCTTCTCAACGGATACCCTGACGTAGGGGCGCCAGTAGCCTATGAGCAGCACGAGGACCATGCTTGCAGCGACAATTACGGCAAGGAGCGATCTTCGTTTCTTTGTCATAGGCTACCCATTTCTGGCACAGGGCGCCGGGAAGCCGTTTCTGTCGATCGGCAGCGGGCCACAAGCGCCATCGTTCCGTTCACTGCGCTTGACACGACATACCTGCATGCTATCCCGGTGCCGAAGTGGCGACAAGGGCGAAATTCATCACGCTCTGAAAGAGTGCGGGCAAGCGCGGGCGGGGCGCCGTCGGCTCGAGGAAATCGTTGGCCCCGCTGGCCCGACCGACTCGGGGAAGCGTCGAACCGGGCCCGGGCTCGCTCGTCAGGCCTGCCTCAGTTCGTCGGCCTGCTCGGCCACCTTGCGGAACGCGGCGGCGCATCGCTCGATCGCCTCGGGGTCGTCGCGCTTCAGCCACGGCACCTTGAAGACCCGTTCGGGCACGGCCTCGGACACGGGCAACGAGCCGGGGCCCCGGCGGAGGTCGCGGCCGGAAAGGGCGACGGCGGTCGGCCGCCCGTCGCCGTAAACGTCCGCCTCGCGGAAGACCGGGTGCAGGTGGAGCGGCATGTTCGCCCCCGGGCTGGTCGGCACGCCTTCGGCGCTGACGGCCTCGCAGAATAGGGCGATGGGCAGCCCGCCCAGCTCGGCCGGGCGGTAGAGGCCGACGGGGAAATACCATCCGCCCATGGTGCTGCCGGAGCCGGGATCGACGCGGTGGGCGGCCAGGCCGGGAGTGCCTTCGAGGGCATCCCAGAAACGATTCATGGCCCGCTGGATCTCGGCCATGCGCTCGTCGTAGTGGCGGAGCTGAACGCGGCCCATTGCGGCCGACCACTGGTTCATCCGGTGCTTGACGCCGCCGAGCGGCAGCCCGGCGAACCGCCGCAGCTCCGGGTCGGTGATCTCGGATTTCCCGCCGGTGTAGCGCCCGGCCCCGGTGCGGCCGTAGAAGCCGAACGCGACGGCCCGTTCCCAGAGGGCCCGGTCGCTGGTCAGCAGCATGCCGGCCTCGCCGCACGGCAGGCTTTTGCCGCTCATCAGGCTCATGCAGGCGACGTCGCCGAGCGTGCCGAGCATGCGGCCCTTGGTGCGTCCGCCCTGGGCGTGGCTGACGTCCTCGATGACCTTCAGGTCGTGCCGGCGGGCGATCTCCCGGATGGGGTCCATCTCGGCCGGGTGGCCGTAGTTGTGCGTGACGACAACGGCGCGCGTGCGCTCGGTGACGCGGTGCTCCACGTCGTCGGGGTCGATGCAGAGCGTGTCCGGCCGGCAGTCGGCGAAGACGATGCCCGCGCCGAGGCTCCATGCGGGCATGACCGAGGCCCAGTAGGTGAGGCTCGGGCCGATGATCTCGGTGCCGCGGCCCACGCCGCAGGCCCACATGGCGCCGAGCAGCGCGGCCGTGCCGTTGCAGTAGCCGAGGGCGTAGTCGGTGCCCATCCAGTCGGCGAACTCT
>CAZGEE010000214.1:0-1745 GCA_964525035.1 uncultured Anaerolineales bacterium | reverse complement strand
GTGCCGAAGTACTCGGCCATCTCGGCCTCGAACTGCCGGGTGACGTCGTTACCGCTCATGGCTCGGCGGCGGAGCACGTCGAGGACGGCCTGCTCGTCCTCGGCCGTCACCACGGGCCAGGCCACCAGGTCGTCGAGGGGGAATGTGACCGCCGGCTCGCCGCCCAGCAGGGCGAGGCGCGACGCGGCGGCGCTGCGGCTCGCATCGGCGATGAGTCCGCTCCTTCACGCAAACCCGGCGAGCAGGCGCGAGGACATTCCTTCGCCCGCGCGGAAATCGAGATGCTTCGCGGCGCACTGGAACCACGGTTCCCGGCGTCGGGCCGCGACCCCTCGACCGCCCGCGCCGGTCCGCCCGGTCATGGTGCGCCGGGGCGACGCGAAAGTCCATCCTGAATTCACCGGCCCTTCGGCCAGGCCCTGGCACCCGCCCGTCCTCAGTTCACCGGCTTCTTTCCCCGTATGGTTCCAGGCCGAGCAGGGTGCGGGCGTTCTCCTCGGCGATGGCCCGGCGGGTGTCGGGGTCCAGTTCCACCGTGCGCATCCAGTCGATGATCGGCAGCGCGTCCCCCGCGTAGCAGACGTCGGTGCCGAAGAGCAGCCTCGACCGGCGGCGCTCCAGGAATCCCCGGGTGAATGCCGGGTCGCGCGTCATGGCGTTGTAGCCGGAGGCGCCGGAGAGGTCGGCGTAGAGATTCTCGTAGCGGTCCATCAGTCGGTCGATGGCTCCGCCGGCGGTGACGCGGCCGCCGGGGTACGGGCCGGGCCGCTCGCCGTCGTCACCGCTGATGGCGGTCCAGAAGTGCGGACCGTGGCCGACCCACTTGACGTTGGGGAACTGGCGGAGGAGCCGCTCGAGTCGCGGCAGGCCGGGCTCGTCGAAGCCGATCCGGGGCCGGGCGATCTCGAAGACCAGCGGCAGGGCGAGCTCGTCACATTTCCCGTACAGGCGGAGGTTCAACGGATGGTCCAGGGCCAGGCCGTTGACATGCTCGCCGAAGCCCTTGCAGCCGTGGCGCTTGACCATGTGCTCGATGAACTCCAAGGCCGGCGGGTAGCGCGGGTCGGCGCAGGCGAAGGCGACGAACCGGTCGGGGTAGTGCTCGCGGGCCGCGAGCACCTGCTCGGTGAGGAGGTATCCGCCGCCCCAGTCGGGGCTCTCCAGCGGCAGGAGCACCGCGCGGTCGATGCCGCGCTCGTCCATGAGGCGGACCAGGCCGTCGGCGTCGAGGTTCGGGCGGTCCGGCCGGCCTTCGCGATTGAGGATGCCCATGTGCGCGTGGAAGTCGATCATTTTTCGGTTCTCCGGGCCGGCCGATCTTGCGGGCGACTTCCCGCCTTTTCTAAGGTCCGTCCGGGCAGTACGTTGGGGCAATTATAGCGGCGCGCCGGGGCGGACGGAAGCCGGGAGGCGGGGCGTAGGCTTTTGGTAAAAAACGATATCCGTCCTTGACAGTCCCCGCAAGGTCCCACATACTTCCCCGGCTCCGAGGGGGGGAGTGTCCCGCTGTCTTCGGTTCCACTTCAGTTGGGGAAGGAGGTGCTCGCCCGAGGAAACCCTTCCTTACGATCATGTTGCGTTCAATTCTCAAGTCACGTCTTCAGTTAGGAGGTTGGGGATGAAAGAGCGACTCTTTTTGGTGAGCGCGGTGCTGACAGTGTGTCTCTGCCAGGCCGCAACGGCCGAAACCGTCCAGCTCGACCTGACGGACGGCTTCAACATGGACGCCTGGTGCGGCCCTCTGG
>CAZGEE010000213.1:0-4215 GCA_964525035.1 uncultured Anaerolineales bacterium | reverse complement strand
GGCACGCCGCCGCGTGGGCGGCTCTCCGCGGTTCTGCCGTTTGCGGGCGGGGGCATGCCGCTCAGCGACCCGGCTTCAGCGTCACGGCGGCCCTCGGCTCGATCACCCGGAACGTGAACGATTCCGTGATGAAGAACTCGACGGCTTCGCGGTCGTGGCTGGCGTAGCCGACCGAGAAGTCCTTGCCGACCGTCAACTCGAAATCGCCCCCGCGGGTTGAGATCACGAGGCCGTCGCTGCCCATCACGGGGGTCCTGAGGATGTCGCCTCCGAGCATCTCCTCGATGGTCCGGTGGGGCGGATAGCCGGGTTTCGCCGACTGCATCAGTTTGTAATAGTTATCGGGACCCAGGACCAGCGCGTAGGGGCCTTCGATGCCGGCGGCGGAGATGGCCTTCAGCGCGTCGGCCACCGCGGCCGGGTACTGCGTCACCTCGCCCGGCAGCTTGACGGCCTTGTGCGCGGACGCCTTGGTGATGCCCGTGATGTTGCCTTCGGCGAAGCCCCCGAAAACGGCCTCATCCTCGAAGCGGGCTCCCTTTTCGGCCGCCTCCTGCACCGGATCCAGGTCCACGTCTTCCGCGCCCCGGTTCAGGTTGTCGATTTCCATTTGCGGCAGGACAAATGGAAGACGCAACTCCACCAGCGGCAGCACCGCCCGGGTACCCCAGGGCGCGGCGCCCTTGGACTTCTTCGACGCCAGGTCCACTCGGCCCAGGTTCACCGAGCCGAGCTCCCAACCGTGCGGGCCGCTGAAGTCCACCAGGCGGCGGCCGACCAGGTTGAGCTTGATCGTTCGCGCCGCTTCCTTGTCGATCTCCCCCCACGCCTGATCGCTGACAGGCGCGAATTCCCGTTTCAGAATAGTCGGCATCGCGCGGTCTCCTCTATTTCAAAGAACCGATGTTCAAACTGCCGGCCGACCCGGTCTCCCCGGTGGATTCCTCCGGCCCGCTTTCTCCGCCTGCCTCCGCCTCCTCGATCTGCGTGATCGGAGCGGAGGTGAACAGGTACGTCTTCAGCATCTCTTCAAACGGCGGGAAGTTGCGCCGCAGCCATTCCAGCAGCATGCAGGCGTGCTCGATCTCCTCGTTGCGGTTGTGTTCGACCACCGCCTTTACCTCCGGATCGCCGCTGGCCTGTGCCCGCTGGTTGTACCAGGCCACCGCTTCCAGCTCCTCGATGAGGCTGGCGATGACCCGGTGCTGCTCGATCGCCATAGGGGGGAGCTGATCTCGGGGTTCGTGAAATTCCAACGCCATGGGGTCGGCCTCCTTTCTCTCGCCTTCGTTTCTCTGTGCTCCCGCCTCGATCACCAAACGGCCTCCGAGGCGGGACGCCACCAGTGGCCCTTTCCTGTGGACCGCCATGCGGCAAGGTATTTCCCTCACGGCGAATCATACCCCTGATTCCGTTACGCCGCAAGGCTTCCAAAATCAAACGCTCTCCGCGGCGTGATGCCTTCAGGGCGAACGCTGCCGGATTGCCGGCACGACTTCTCTACAGGGCCTTCCCCGTCGGTTACAATAGGGTGGAGCGTAAGAGGAGCGCCGACGTGCCTGACCGCCGCAGACATCGGGGGCCGCATCCGGACGACGAGAAGCTCTTCGCCCGGGCCGCGCTTCCGGCCCTTCGAGCCGCCACGGGCGACCTGGGCTGGCTGCTGAGCCGGGGCTACGCGGACAAATCGTCATTGAAGCTCGTCGGCGACCGGTACGGGCTATCCCGACGCCAGCGGATCGCGGTGATGCGCTCGGCCTGCTCCGACGAAGCTCTCCGAAGTCGCCGGCAACGCCGGATGGGAGCCGAGGGCCTTCGGGGCCGGCCGCTTCTGATTGATGGCTACAACGTACTCACCACCGTGGAGGCCGGCCTCGCGGGGGGCGTGGTGCTCGCCTGCCGGGACGGGACGTTCCGTGACATCGCCAGCATGCACGGGACGTACCGCCGGGTCGCCGAAACCGAACCGGGGGTGCGGAAGATGGGCCGGGTGCTTGCCGCACTCGGCGTGTCGCGGTGCCAGTGGCTCTTCGACAGTCCGGTCTCGAACAGCGGCCGGCTGAGGGGGCTGATGCTCGAGATCGCCGAGGGGCAGGGGTGGCCCTGGGAGGTGGAACTTTCCCGGAGCCCGGACCGGGCGCTGATTCAGGCGAACGGTCCGGTGGCCAGTGCCGACAGCGCGGTGCTGGATGCCTGCGGACCCTGGTTCAACCTGGCGCGGGAGATCGTGACGCGAAGCGTTCCCGGCGCATGGGTTGTCGACCTTTCGCTAGGGGAGGACGCCGATGGGTGAGCCCCGGTTGGAACTGCAGGTCGCGCGGTAGCGCCGAGCCGTTCTGCACGAGGGCACGGCGAGGCGTTGAGTGGTGACGAAGTCTTCCATAGACTGGAAGCGTGCGGTTCTTTTGTGAGAGGCTCAGACCATGCGTGCACCTGCGACGACATGCGCAATGTTCGCGGCTATTCTCCTCTGGGTGATCGGCCTGGGCGGCTGCGCGGATTCCGACACCCGCGCGGAACAGCCGGGAGAAGCCGAAACGGGATCTCCGACAAGCGCGGCCGACGGCCCGGCGGCACAAGTCAGGACCGTTGGCGCGGACGAGGAGACCTCGGCAGGGGAGGAGACCCCGGGAGAGAAGAAAGCCGAGAAGCCGGAACGGAAACCGCCCACGCACGAGCATCCGGCTTTTAAGGAGCGGGTGGACGAGCGCAGGGAAATGGTGCGCCGTCAGGTCGAGCGGCGGGCCGTCAAGGACAAGGCGGTGCTGGAAGCGATGCGCACCGTGCCGCGGCACGCGTTCGTTCCGGAGAAGCGCCGTCGGCGGGCCTACGCTGATACGCCGCTGCCGATCGGCCTCGGCCAGACGATCAGCCAACCCTATATCGTCGGCTACATGACCGAGAAGCTTCGGCTTGACGAGAAGGATCGGGTGCTGGAGGTCGGCACCGGGTCCGGCTACCAGGCGGCCGTCTGTGCCGAGATCGCTTTCAAGGTCTGGACCATCGAGATCCTGGAGCCACTGGGTAAGGCCGCGGGCAAGCGCCTCGAGAAGCTGGGCTACCGAAACGTGGAGACGAGGGTGGCCGACGGCTATTACGGGTGGGAGGAGCACGCGCCGTACGATGCCATCATCGTGACGGCCGCCGCGGCCCAGGTTCCGCCGCCGCTCGTGAAACAACTGAAACCCGGTGGACGGATGGTCATCCCCGTAGGCGGGCCCTTCGCCACCCAGTACCTTAACCTGGTCACCAAGGACAAGGAGGGCGAGGTGTCGAGCAAGTCGTTGCTGCCGGTGCGTTTCGTCCCCTTCACCCGAAAAAAGGGCGAGGGCGATGAATGAATTTCTCCGTTGATGGGGACAACCGCGCTGCCCGCGGAGCCACGTCCGTGGCCGTTTTCCTTGTCTCCGCCGCCGTGCTGGCGCTCGAACTGGTGCTCATGCGGGTGCTCTCCATCCGGTCGTGGCACCACTTTTCCTACATGGTCATCTCGGTTGCCCTGCTGGGGTTCGGCGTCAGCGGGGTGCTCCTCACGGCCTTCGACCGGTGGGTGCGATCGCACTGGCGGGGCGTATTCTGGGGCCTCTGCGTTGCGTTCGCGTTCTCGGTGCCGCTCGGCCACCTCCTGGCCGGTCGGGTGCCCCTGAACGTTCTGGAGTTGCTGTGGGACCCGCGGCAGTGGGGCTACCTTGCGGCGACGTACCTGGTGTTGATGATCCCGTTCCTGCTGGGCGGAGGCGTGGTGGGGCTCGCGCTCATGTCCAGCCCGGAGCGGGCCCACCGCATCTATTTCGCGAACCTGTTGGGCTCCGGCGTCGGGGCGGCCTCGGCGGTGCTGTGCATGATGGGGCCGGCCCCCGTGACGCTGCTCGCGCCGATCGGCGCGGGGGGAGCGCTGGCGGCGGTGGCGTTCGGTCCGTCCCTTGCCAGGCGCGCGGTCGGTGCGGGTGTCGCCGCGGTGACGCTCGCCGTGTTCGGTTGGCTTGTCCCTCTTCGGCAGCCCGTCTCGGAGTTCAAGGCCCTCCCGCAATACATGGGCATGGCCGGGGCGAAGGTCGAGGCCACGGCCCACAGTCCGCTGGCGCGCCTGGACGTGGTGGACTCGCCGTCGATCCACCTGGCACCCGGCATGAGCCTGGCCTTTACCGGCCCGCTGCCGCGGCAGAAAGCGCTCTTTACGAACTGTGATTCCCCGACGCCCATCTCGCGGATTCG
>CAZGEE010000212.1:0-4223 GCA_964525035.1 uncultured Anaerolineales bacterium | reverse complement strand
GCGCCGGCCACCGCCGCCTCGACCACCCCCAGCGGAAACCATTCGCGCCGCGCCGTGCTCACCACCACGTCCGCCGCACGAAGGTTGGCCACGTATTGGTCCCGGCCGGGCACGTAGCCGAACTGCAGGATGTGGTCGGCCAGTCGAGTGCGGGCCTCTTGAAAGACTTTTGGATACCGGCGGACGGCGATGCCGACCACGATGAGCCGGAAGGGCACACCGTCCTGTTTCAGGTGGTCGAGCGTTTCGAAAAAGAGGCGCGGATTCTGCTCCTCGACCCACGGGTGATTCCACAGGACCACGGGCGGCCCTTCGGGTTTCGTCCGGGCAGGTGTCTGGCGAAGTTCCTCCTCGTCCACTCCCGGCGGCAGAACGCGCACCCGCCGGGCGACCGCTTCGCCGAGCCCGGCAGGCACGGCGTCCGGAAAGGTCTCGATCAGTCGGCCGGCGCCTTCGAGCAGGGCCGTGCGGTGGTGTTCGCTGGCCATGCAGGCCGCGTCGGAAGCCAGCAGGCTGTAGAGCTGGGTCGCCGCGAGCGGTTCGTCGCGGGGGCTGTGCTTGAGATCGACCGTGAGCAGGTCGTCGTGGAAATACTGCACGATGGGAACGCCGCGCAACCGCGCGGGAAGCAAAGCCCGGAGGCGGGCTACGTCCACGAGGTCCGTTGCGAGGATCAGGTCGATCCGTCTTCGCCGGAGCCGCGCGATCTCGCCGGCGAAGTGCAGCGCGCTGCCGCGCAGACGCCACGGCCACGTCCGGGCCGGGAGCGTCAGCTGAACGATGTGGGCCTCGCTGTGGGCTGCCAGTCCGTTCAGGAAGTTCTGCCGCGGGCCCGCATGATACGGGCTCAATGCGACGATCGTGAGCGGCTCCCGTGCCATGCCCACAGCCTAGCCGCTCCGGAACGTCTCCGCAAGGGCGGGACTACTTGCCGATGAGCTTCTGCTTGCGCTCCCGGTAGTACATGTAGTCGGCCAGTGGGACGTCCGGTGGAATCAGGTGATCGGCGTGGGGCATGTAGTGACCGATCTCCAGCACCGGCTTGATGCGTTCGAGTTCCGCGTCGATGGCTTCGCGGCCTTGCGCCAGGGCCCGCTTGTCCACCCCGCCCCGGAACCATAGCTCCAACGGGTTTTCCTTCCGGAGCGCGACGGTGTCCGTGTGGGCAACCTCGCAGGGGAAAACGATGTCGACGCCTCCCTTGAGCCACAGGGGAGCCAGCTTGTGCACGTTCCCGTCGGAGTCCACGATCCCGTGCCGCACTCCGTGCCGTCGGTAGAAGTCGGTCACCTGCTTGTAGCGCGGCACCATGAAACGGTCGAACATCTCCGGCGAGATCAACGGTCCGCTGGAGTAGCACATGTCTTCCCACCATCCCGTGACGTCCACCCGGATGCCGTCGGCGACGATGCGCTCGGCCACCGCCATGTAGATGGCCAGCAGGTGCTCCATCATTTCCTCGATCCAGTCCGGCTCCAGCGCGATCGAGATGCTGATCTGCTCCACCCCCATCCAGTTTCGAAGAATGCCGTAGAAACCCATCGCCGGGGTGTTCAGGATGGTCTCCCGCGCCTCGTACTCGGCCCGCAGCGTATCCCAGTCCGGCGGCATGCGCTTCTGGATGTCCACGGGCAGGAACTCGTCCCGGATCCGCTCCCAGTCCTCGCGGTTCTCGATCGGGTATTTCGTGTGTGTGGGAATGCTTTCGCCCTTGCCGGGCTTGAACCGCACCATTTCCTCGCCGATCTCCGTGCGCACGGTTTCCGTGTCTTCGTCCTCGGCGATCACCTCTTCCTCGGGCTCGCGCACGAACCGCGTCTTGATCGGGATGCCGCGGATGTACTCGAACCCGAAATACTTTGCCAGGCCTTCGCGAAGCGTGTCGTCGCCGAGACCGCCGTGACCCCGTCGCCGGCTGGGCACCAGGTGGTCCGGGAGCCCTTCGTCGGCCCATCGCTCGAGCGTCATGTCCCAGAACCAGAACTCGAAATCCGGGACGTGGTCCACGGACTCCCCGTCGAGGGCCCGGTTGAATCGTTCACGGCTGTTCACTGTCCGACCTTCCTTCCATTTCCTGAGATCTCTGGCGGACGGGGTGTCCGGATGCGGACCATTGGACGCCCTCGGTCTTCTCCTTCACCGGGCCTCACGTTTCCTCGCCGGGGAACGTCCGCTCGGCGGCCTGCACGGCCAACAACAGGGCCAGCGCCTTGTTCAGCGTTTCCTCGTATTCCCGCTCGGGGACGCTGTCGGCCACGACCCCGGCGCCGGCCTGCACGTACACCTTGCGCCCCTGGATGATCATGGTTCGCAGCGCGATACAGGAGTCCATGTTGCCGCTGAAGTCGACGTAACCGATGGCCCCGGCATAGGGACCCCGCCGGGTCGGCTCGAACTCGTCGATGATCTCCATCGCGCGAACCTTGGGGGCCCCGGAGACCGTTCCCACGGGCAGGCAGGCCACGAGGGCGTCCAGGGAGGTCAGCCCCGGCCGCAATCGGCCTTCCACGTTCGACGTGATGTGCATCACGTGGCTGTAGCGCTCCACGGTCATCACGTCGCTCAGGCGGACCGAGTTGAACTCCGCCACGCGGCCGACGTCGTTGCGGGCCAGGTCGACCAGCATGACGTGCTCGGCACATTCCTTGGGGTCGGCGAGCAGTTGCTTCTCCAGCTCGTCATCCTCTTCCGGCGTGGCGCCGCGGGGCCGCGTGCCGGCCAGCGGACGGTTCGTGATCCGTCCGTTCTCCACGCGGACCATGATCTCCGGGCTGGCCCCGACCAGCTCCACGTCCTCGCACCGCAGGTGGAACATGAACGGGCTCGGATTAATCACCCGAAGGGCGCGGTAGATATCCAGACTGGACGTATTGGTCTCCACCTCCAGCCGCTGCGAAAGGACCGCCTGGAAGATGTCCCCCGCCCGGATGTATTCCTTGCACGCTTCCACGGAGTTCAGGAATTGCTCCCGCGTGAGGTTGCTGCGGAAGCGCAGATCTTCGCGGCGGCCCAGCGCGATGTCCTCCACCTCGTGGGGCAGGGGGCGGCTGAGTTGATCCACCAGCTCGTCGATGCGTCGGCACGCCCGGTTGTAGGCCGGTCGCGTTTTGCCTTCGTTGACGATCGCATTGGCCACGACCTTCACGGTCTTGCTCGCGTGGTCGAAGATCACCATGGTGTCGTAGAAGGCGAAGTGTACGTCGGCCAGGCCGCGGTCGTCCGTCGGCGCGTTGGGCAGGTGCTCGTAGTAGCGCACCGTGTCGTAGCCGGCGTAACCGACCGCGCCGCCTGTGAACCGGGGCAGGTCGGGCGTGTGCACGGCCCGGTACTTCTGCATCTCCCGGGCGAGCAGGGCCATCGGGTCGGGGTCCTCGAACTCGCGCGTGCCCTCGGGCGAGTCGATGCGGACGCGCTGCCCCCAGGCCCGAAGGGTAACCATCGGATTGGTCCCGGTGAAGGAATACCGGGCGGTACGCTCCCCGCCGACCACGCTTTCGAGGAGGAAGGAGTTTGCCCCCCCGACAATCTGACGATACGCCGAAACCGGCGTCAGCCCGTCGCTCAGGACTTGGCGATAGACGGGCACCACGTTGCCTTTTCGAGCCCGTTGCGTGAAAGTTTCATAGTCCGGATAGTAGGTCGGCACGCCGAATTCTCCCGATCGAGCGGCGACATGGTAACGCGGAGGCCCCCGGGCGTCAATCGAATGGTCCTCTCCGGGCCTCATGGACCGGGAAAGCCGGGGCCGCGTTTTCGATTGACACCTTTCTTGCGGAAAATCTATACTGAGCAGGACGTTTGCCGCCCGAGGGCCCGGCGGGCGGCTCTGAGGGCAATCGCGGGCGAACCGGCAAATCCTTGGCAGTCAGTTCACGGCGGGTCCTGATGTCAAAACATGCTTTCGTCGCCGTTCGTGCCTTGCTGACGTTCGGTTGCTTCCTTGCCGCAATTCAGGGGGCCGCACTTCCGCTGGCGGCACAGTGCAGCCAGCCGGTTCCGCTCCCCACGGATGCGAAGGACCCGATCGCGTTCGGCAGCCGTTTGATCCAGCACTGGTACCCCGAGGAAGGAATTCACGCCTTTTTGCTGATCGACGGGGTTCACGTGGAACAGGGGGGCTGGCGGCTGACGGCTCGGGACGGCGTCGTATGGCTCGATGAGGGAGCCGCCGCCGAAGGCAGGCCGGTGCTGCGCAGCCTGCTGAAATACCACGGCAAGCCGGG
>CAZGEE010000211.1:0-4243 GCA_964525035.1 uncultured Anaerolineales bacterium | reverse complement strand
GGACGGTCCGGCGCCGGTTCAGCGCATTTTCAACGCCCGGCGATCGCAAGGCGGGCGGCGCCGGCAGCGCGTGCTCGGCGTGCTCGCGGTCGAGCTGCAGCGGGTGCCGATAGCCGTCGGTCCGGTCCGCGCGGGCTTATCGAGGGACGCCGGGGCCGCATCCGGCGGGCCGCTGCCTGATCCCGGTCTTTGCCGGCGTCTTCAGCCCAAGGATTTTCGTTCATTGCGCATCGGCATCGTCAGTGACAGCCACGTCCGCGGCGCCGGGTCGCGTCTGCCCGCTCCCCTCGTGGAAGCGCTGCGGCGGGTGGATCTGATCCTGCACGCGGGCGATGTCTGCGAAGCACGGGCCCTGGCGTTGTTCGAGGCCATCGGCCCGGAGGTGATCGCCGTCAGCGGGAACATGGACTCGGCCGAGTTGACCGCGCGGCTGCCGAAGCGCCGTTTCGTCGAGACGCCGGGCGGAACCATTGCCCTGATGCACGTGCTGCCGCGGGACGTCGAGGGACCGGCCGGGGTGGCAAGACGGTTCGCTCACGGCGGTGAAAACCTGCTGGCCGTGGTGCACGGGCACACGCATCGGCCCGAGCGCCGGAGGATCAGGCTGCCCGGGGGGAAAGAAGCCTGGGTCATCAACCCCGGGAGCGTTCACCGGAATCGACCGTTCGGGCGGACCTACGCGACGCTCGAGGTCAGCGACGGGCGATCCGAGGTCCGCATTCTCGGCCTCGACGAGGGGAGCAACAAATGAAGCAGATCTGGGCCCCGTGGCGCATGACGTACATCGACGGGATCGTCGATTCCGATGGATGCTTTCTCTGCGAGATCGCTCAGGGCGAGGACGACGCGGCCAATCTGGTCATCCAGAGGCGCGATCGCACCTTCGTGATCCTCAACCGGTTTCCCTACAACAACGGCCACACGCTGGTGTGCCCCAACTCCCACAAGGCCGAGTTGGACGAACTGGACGACGACGAGATGCTTCAGTTGATGCGGGCCACGCGCGACACCGTGAACCTTTTGCGGCGGGTTATGAATCCCGACGGCTTCAACGTGGGGGTGAACATCGGGCGCGTGGCCGGGGCCGGCCTGCCGGGGCACGTGCACGTGCACGTGGTGCCGCGGTGGGACGGCGACACGAACTTCATGCCGGTGCTGGCGGACGTCAAGATCATCCCGCAGGCGCTGGAGGACCTCCGCGAACGACTGGTCAACGCGCTTCAGGACGAGAAATCGTGATCCACCGAGAGACCATCGAAGCCCGCGAGGCCGAGGTACTGGCCCCGTACGCCGCCCGGAGCGGCGCGTCGCGAGGCCGGGAGCACCCCGAGAGCGAGCACCCCTTCCGCACCGCCTACCAGCGAGACCGCGACCGGGTGATTCACTCCACGGCCTTCCGACGGCTGGAATACAAGACGCAGGTGTTCCTGACCCACGAGGGGGACCATTACCGGACGCGCCTGACGCACACGCTGGAGGTGACGCAGATCGCCCGGACGCTGGCCCGGGCGCTGAACCTGAACGAGGACCTGACCGAGGCCATCGGGCTGGGGCACGATGTCGGTCACACGCCGTTCGGGCACGCCGGGGAAGCCGCCCTGAACGATTTCCTGGCCGAGTCCGGGGGCTTCGAGCACAACCGCCACGGCCTGCGGGTGGTGGACGTCCTGGAACATCCCTACCCCGAATTTCGCGGCCTCAACCTCACCTACGAGGTGCGCGAGGCTATCGCCAAGCACCAGACGATTCACGACCGGCCCCGGGAGGATCGCGACTTTCCGTCGCCTCATCCGCTCCTCGAAGGGCAGGCGGTGGAGATGGCGGACCGGATCGCCTACGACAGCCACGACCTCGACGACGCCCTGGCCATGGGGATGCTCCGGACGGAAGACCTTGTAGAGCTCGACCTGTTCCGCCAGGCCGAGACGGCCTTCGCCAGGACGGTCGCCGACCTGACCGACGACCAGAAAGTCCGGCGGATCGTGAAACTTCAGATCGAAATGATGGTTCGCGACGCCCTGTCGGTGGCGGGCAAGGATCTCGAAGGCCTGGGCATCCGGACCGGCGACCAGGTACGCGACGCGCCCCGGCGGCTCATCCGGCTGAGCGAGGAACTCGACCCGAAGGTCCGACAGCTCGAAGCCCTGCTCATGGAGCGCGTCTACCGCGATCACGGGGTGATGCGGAAGACCACGAAGGCGCAACGATTCCTGAACCAGTTGACGGCGATCTACGAGGCGGACGTCCAGCAACTTCCCCCCACGTACCAGGCCTATACCCGCGAGTTCGGGGTCAAGCGGGCCGTGGCCGATTACGTGGCCGGGATGACGGATCGCTTCGCCATGGACGAGTACCGCAAGCTCTTCGAACCGTTCGAGCGGTTGTAGTAGCACCGGGCGGGCACAGCGCCGCCCGAGGAATCGGACGTGCAGGGAGCCCGGGAACGCGGTCGCGCGGACCGCGACGAGACGGGATCCAATACGGTGAAAGGAGCCTCATTCGATGACGAGTAAGCCGCCGATTGCCGACCAGATCAGGGAGTTTGTCCTGGAGGGCTTCTCGCCTCGCTACGGCGAGATGGAATCCCGGTTCGAATCCAATCCGCTGTGGGCTCGCCTGCGGGAGCTCGGCAGCGAGCTATGGCTCGACACCGGGAGCCTGAAAGACGCCGCAGCGCTCTGGACGCGCGACATGTCGGCCCTGACCACGAACAACACGCTCTTGAACAAGGAGGTGCAGACGGGCCGCTACGACGAGCTGGTCCGCAAGGCGGCGGAGCTGCTCGCGAGGCACGACCTGTCGGAGCACGAGCAGCGTTTGGAACTGGCATTCATCCTGAACGCTTACCATGCGCTGCGCCTGGTCGAGACGTTCGACGCCCACGTGTCCGTGGAAGAGCACACGGACCTGGCGCACGACGTGGACGCGGCGGTCAAATATGCTCGCCGGTATCACGCGGTCTGCCCCGAACGGTTCATCGTGAAGATCCCACTGACCCCCGCGGGGGTGCTGGCCACGCGTCGACTCTCGGCCGAGGGCGTCCCGGTGAACCACACGCTCGGCTTCTCGGCGCGCCAGAATTACCTGATCGCGCGGGTGGGCCGGCCCGCATACGTGAACGTCTTCCTCGGCCGCCTGAATGCTTTCGTGGCCGACAACGGGCTCGGCGACGGGGCCTGGGTCGGCGAGCGGGCCACCCTGGCATCGCAGGCGGCGATCCGGCAGTTGCGGGAGCGTCGCGGCCTGCCGTCGCGGCAGATCGGGGCCAGTCTTCGCGACGGGCGACAGGTCCGCGACCTGGCGGGGCTGGACGTCCTGACCATGCCGCCCAAGGTCGCGAGCGGCTTTCTGGAACTGGACCTCGATCCCGATGAGCTGGACGACCGGACCAGTGAGCAATATCAGCCCTCCTTCACCCCGGAGGCGGACCCCGAAGCCGTCCGGGTCAACACGCTCTGGGACATAGACGAATCGCTCGTGACGGCCCTCGATGCCCTGGAGAATGAGAACCTTGACATGTTTTCACCGGACGACCTGCTCGCCCTTCTGAGCGAGCACGGCGTGGGGGATCTGCTGGTACCATGGACGCAGGAGCAGCGGCGCACGAGCTTCGCCGAGGGCAAGATTCCCCGGCTCGAGAACTGGCGCGAACCGCTTGCCGACGGGGCCGTGGGACTCGACAGCCTGATGAACCTCGCCGGGCTGAACAGCTTCATCGCGGACCAGAAGGAGATGGACGATCGCGTGGAGCAGGAGACGGAGGAGACCGGCTGAGCCGAAGCACATCGCATAATGTGCGGCACCGGCGGGTCCGCTGCCCCGGGGCGCCGCCCACTGCGGGCTTAAGCCGCAGCGCGGAACGGGAGGAGCAGCCGCTCATTTCCCGCATGGGATAATCTGCGCACGAGCCGTCCTGGCTCGTACTATGGCAGGACGTTGACAACTCGTCCGATGAGGAATACATTAAGACCCGCATGGGTCGAATTTCAGATCGCAAGTTTGCTCAATCCAACAAAGGAGGTTTCGCGATGACCAGATGGGCACTAATCCTGACGGCGTGCGTTCTGCCGGCCCTGGCAGGATGCGGGGACAGCGGCGCCGAGAAGCCGGAAGAGACCGAGGCCGAGCAGCAGGAGGCGTCGGAGAACATTTCCGGGCCATTAACAACCCATTCCCCGGGAGTTGGCCCCGGCGAAGTCCCGAAAACCGGAGGGCCCGAAGAAGAAAGTGCCGGCGAGGAATC
>CAZGEE010000210.1:0-4246 GCA_964525035.1 uncultured Anaerolineales bacterium | reverse complement strand
CACGCCGGTCTACTTCGGCAGCGCCTTGAACAATTTCGGCGTACAACTCCTGCTGGACGGTTTTTTGGAACTCTCCTCGCCGCCGACAGCCCGGCGCTGCCAGGCCGGTGCGGTCGAGCCGACGCATCCGGCCTTTTCCGGCTTCGTCTTCAAGATCCAGGCCAACATGGACCCTCGGCACCGCGACCGTGTGGCCTTCGTCCGCGTGGTCTCGGGCCGCTTCGAGCGCGAGATGACCGTGACGCATGCCCGGACCGGCCGTCCGGTTCGTCTGTCGCACGCCGCCAGACTCTTCGGCCGTGACCGTGAGACGGTGGACGAGGCGTATCCGGGCGACGTGGTGGGCATCGTGGGTAATGCGCCGTTTGCCATCGGCGATACGCTGACCGAAGACCCAGCGATTGCCTACAACGAGATCCCCCGCTTCGCTCCGGAGTGTTTCGCTTACCTGGAGAACCCCGAACCGGCCGGCTTCAAACGGTTCCGCGACGGGCTGGCCCGGTTGCTTCAGGAGGGCGTCGTGCAGGCGTATGAACTGCCGGACGCGATGCGCCGCGTGCCGCTGCTGGGGGCTGTCGGCCCGCTCCAGTTCGAGATCGTGCAGTACCGGCTGAAGAGCGAGTACGGTGCCGCTTCGCGGATCGAGGGCGCCCCCTGGACGGTGACCCGTTGGCTCGACCCGGCTATTGACGGGGAGGAATTGACACTGCCGCTCGGCGTCCGCCTGGCCCGCGACGACCGGGGGCAGGTCGTCGTGCTCTTTCCCGACGACTGGACGCTGCGGTACTTCCAGAAGACGAACCCGGCGGTGCGGATCAGCGAGACCCCGCCGGCCGGATGTATGGCGGAGCAGGTGACACGTTGAGCAGGGTCCCAAGTCAGGCCCAGGCCGCCATTACACCAGACGCGACAGGAACGAGATGGACAAGAAGAGACGGAAGCGGATGCAGGGACTCAAGGACAGGCTTCAGAATCGCCAGCGGCGCCTGGGCGGCGCCAGGCGCCAGATGGACGAGCCGGCGGAGTTGGAAGCGGCACGGCGCGAGATCGAGGCCGTTGAGAAGGAACTGGAGCAGTTAGCAGGTGAATTGAGGTCGCAGTCCTCAACACCATGTCGGGTGTGCCTGTACTCCCGGGCAAGGCACTTCGCGCAGGCAGGCGGGCGCGATTACTGGCGATGCCCGGCCTGTGCGGCCACCTTTCTGGACGCCTCACAGCTTCCCGACCGGGACGCCGAACGAGCGGAGTATCTGCTGCACGAAAACGATCACCGGGATACGCGCTACATCGAGTTCCTCAACCGCCTCGCCCGGCCGCTGCTGCATAAGCTCTCAGCGGGTCAGAGTGGACTGGACTACGGCTGTGGCCCCGGCCCGACGTTGGACCGGCTGTTAGCGGAAGCGGGGCACAAGGTGCGGCTCTATGATCCGTTGTTCCAGAGAGACGACGCGGCCCTGGAGCAGCTATATGACTTCATCACCTGCAGCGAAGTGGTCGAACACTTTCATCGGCCCGCAGATGAGTTCGCCCGGCTCGACGCCATGCTGCGGCCTGGCGGCTGGCTGGGCGTGATGACCTGCTTCCAGGACGACGACGCGGCGTTCGCCGACTGGCATTATCGGCGCGACCCGACGCATGTCGTGTTCTACCGCCTCCGGACCTTCCGCAGGATCGCCCGGCGGTTCGGCTGGCTGTGCGAGACGCCCGCCAGGAACATCGTGCTGATGCACAAGAGCGCCCCGTCCTCGAGATGGCGATAGAGGCCGGCAACGAAAGGAACGCATGGCGACACTGTTTGAAGAACTCGACTATCAGAGGACGCCCATTGGCGAGATTGTCCTTCGCCGCCGCACCGCACCGGCCCGGCCGGACCAGATGATCTACGAAGTGACCATCGACGGCGAGATGCTGATGTCCAGCACGGTCAACGCGGGCGAGCGGGCCCTGGCCCATCTGACCCTGGAGGGCCGGAAGGATCGGCCGCTGGATGTGCTCGTCGGCGGGCTGGGGCTGGGCTACACGGCGGCGGCGGCCTTGGAGCACGCGAATGTCCGCAACGTGGTGGTCATTGAGCTGCTCGCCCCGGTCGTTGCCTGGCACTGTCAGCGGCTGGTACCGCTGGCGGAGAGGCTGATCGACGACCCGCGTTGCCGGCTGGTCATCGGCGACTTCTTTAAGCACGTCGGCCAGGCCGCCACGCCACCGCTCTATGACGTTATCCTGCTGGACATCGATCACGCGCCGGACTGCTTGCTCCGCGAACCGCACGCCGGCTTCTACAGCACGGATGGCCTGCAAGGCATGGCGCGCTGCCTTCGACCCGGAGGTGCCTTCGCCTTGTGGTCGGCGTGGAAGCCCCCGGGGCGGTTTTTCGACCGGCTCCAGGCGGTGTTTCCGTCAGTGCGGATTCACGAGGTGAGTTTTTTCAACCCGCACGTCAACGAGACCGATTCAAACTGGATCATCGTCGCCGAAGGCGCCGATAGCGCCGGGAGCGTGAGACACGAATGAGACGGCGGTTCAGTCACATCCCGTTTTCGCCGGCCCGCTTCCCGGTCTTCTACGGCTGGCCGATCCTGGCGGTCGCGGCGTTCGGACTGCTTCGGATGAGGAGATTCTCGCTGCAGGGCACCGCGAAGAACGCGTGATCGCCACGCTCGACGCCGACTTCCATGCCCTGCTCGCCCTGTCGCAGGCCAGCGGGCCGTCGGTGATTCGCATCCGCATCGAGGGGCTGCGAGGGCCGGCGTTGCCAGCTCTGTTGGAGACCGTCTGGCAAAGCTGCGATGCCGACCTGCTGAAGGGC
The DNA here is from genome assembly GCA_964525035.1 of uncultured Anaerolineales bacterium. Lineage (GTDB taxonomy): Bacteria > Planctomycetota > Phycisphaerae > FEN-1346 > JAACEH01 > CAZGEE01. The sequence goes on along the minus strand of CAZGEE010000210.1, from coordinate 1,440 downwards.
GCACTGGTAACAGTTACTGAACCGCACATGCGGGTGCACCAGTTGCCCGTCGGCACCGGCCGGAAATGAGGGACGAGCTATGGGTGACGATCCCATTGTTGCGAAGGCCCCCAAGCACCGGCAGGAACACGCGGCGCGGTTCAACGTTTGACCTGGAAGCAATTGTCAAGGACATCCGGTCGCGAGAAGGTCGGGACGGGCACCCGGTGGTGACGCTGCCGCCTCGACTGAGGACCTCTCGAAAGTAGGCCGCCGCAGAGACGCCACGTGCCGAAAACACTGCTATTTTCAGGCACTTCTTGAAGTTGGCACGTTTTGACCAGGGGAGCGTTTCCTCCACCAATTTTCTCTTTGCAGTAGCTCTCTCGGCAAACGACCCCACCGGCCACCGCCGGCAGGCTCGGCCCGTTTCTGGCGGAAATACGCCCTTTTCGTCCCTTCGCGCCCGCGGCCCGCGCCACGCCGCGTGACGACGTTCGGCCGCCAGGTTGGCCAAAACGGGCCGGGAGCGCCTCTTCCTCCCTGAATCGCATGACGCGATGCGAACGCGTCACGGGAGAGACAACTCCCTTCATCTCAAGCGGTTACGCCGATCCGGCCTGCTTGACGTTTGCACCGTAAGAAATGGGGGCAATGCGGCCCTGCAACGCACGTCATGTGACGGTTTGCAGTGCCAAATGCGCTCACGTCGGCCTCGGCGTCGCGGCAGTTGGCACTGCAGTGGCACTGCTTCGGCAAGACGGCCGCTGGAATCGCTGTTGGCGATGACACCGGTGCCAACCCGAATGGCGTTGAAGTCCCTGAACCTATTGTTTGAGAACGGGACGTGCTGTTTCCCGGTCGCTGGACTATAGTAGGTTTGGGCGCATTCCGGGCCTGCCGTAGTTACGGATGCCAAAGCCGTCAGAGCAGCGTCAGTCCGGATAGTGAGGATGAGTGATGGACAGAGAGAAGAACGGCAGGCAATGGCATGTCCTGGACGAAGACAAACTCCTGGTGAAGCTGAATGCTGACCGGGAGGGCCTGTCGTCGGACGAGGCGGAGAAGCGCCTGGACGAGGCCGGGCGCAATACGCTCCAGGGCGATGAGGGCACCCACCCGGCGCTGCTGCTGGTGCGCCAGTTCCACAATCCGCTGATCTACCTGCTCCTTGGGGCGGCGCTCCTGTCGCTGGCGGTCGGACATCGGGTGGATGCGGCCGTGATCGCGGGCGTTGTTGTGCTCAACACGTTGCTCGGTTTCATCCAGGAATGGCGGGCCGAGGGCGCGCTGGCGGCGCTTCAGGAAATGGCGGCCCCTCACGCCCGCGTGGTGCGCGGCGGGGAAGCCGAACAGATTGAAGCCCATGACGTGGTGCCGGGCGACGTGCTCGTGCTGGAAACGGGAGACCGCGTGGCCGCCGATGCGCGGCTGCTTTCCGGCGACGAACTGCAGGTCGAC
>CAZGEE010000209.1:0-4252 GCA_964525035.1 uncultured Anaerolineales bacterium | reverse complement strand
CTCCGGTGGATCGGAAGTCTGCCCGCTTTCCACGCTCAAGGACCAGCCAGGGCATCGCCGAGCTTCGGGACCGGCTTGCCGCCGGCGTGTCCGAGCGCTACGGCGTGAGCGACCCGTCGGTGCTGGTGACGAGCGGAGTCAGCGGAGGGCTCCTCCTGGCCCTGCTGACCGCGGTGAACCCCGGCGACGAGGTGCTGATCGGCGACCCCTACTTCGTCATGTACAAGCACTTGGTGAACCTGGTGGGCGGCAAGCCGGTGTTCGTCGACACCTACCCGGACTTTCGTCTGACCGCCGAGCGCATCGCTCCGCACGTGACCGAGCGGACGCGCGTGCTGATGCTGAACAGCCCGTGCAACCCGAGCGGGGCGGTGTTGACGGCCGAAGAGCTTGACGCCATTGTCGACCTGGCCGCCGAGCACCGCCTGCTGGTCATCAGCGATGAGATCTACGATGCCCTGTGCTACGACGGTCCGCACGCCTCGGCGTACGGCCGATACGAGAACACCCTCCTGCTGAGGGGCTTCAGCAAGACCTGGGGCATGACGGGGTGGCGGCTCGGCTACGCGGCGGGCCCGCGAGAGCTTCTCGGGGCAATGACGATGCTCCAGCAGTACAGTTTCGTCTGCGCTCCGAGCATGGTCCAGTGGGCCGGCGTGACCGCGCTGGAGACGGATATGAGTGAAGAGATGGACGGGTTCCGGGTGCGGCGGGACCTCATCTACCAGGCGCTGAAGGACGACTTTGAGACCGTTCGACCCGGCGGGGCGTTCTACATCTTTCCCAAGGCTCCCGGCGGCCGGGCGGAGGAGTTCGTCACCGAGGCCATCCGGCGCAACGTGCTGATCATTCCGGGAAACGTCTTCAGTGAACGGGACACCCACTTCCGGATCAGTTACGCGGCGAGCCGCGAGACGCTCGAACGCGGGGCGGAGGTGCTCCGCAAACTGGCCCGCGAGTTCGGCTGAAGGGGCCCGAAGCGACCGCCGGGCGTGCGTTTTTGGCTTGAATCGACCGCCCGGCTATGCTAGCTTCGCGGGCTCGCGGCAAACGGTCGAGAATGGTGCAGCGGGAAAACGGTGGTCAGGCCACCGCCCGCTGGATAGAATCCACGGCGGCAGCGGGAACCGCGATGAAGTTCTGTTTGGTCGATCGTGTCCTGGAGCTCGAGCCGGCGAAGCGGATCGTGGCGGTCAAGAATGTTTCCCTGGCCGAGGAGTATCTTCAGGACCACTTTCCGACGTTCCCGGTGCTGCCGGGGGTGTTGATGATCGAGGCCCTGGTACAGAGCGGGGCCTGGCTGGAGCGGGTGAGCACGGACTTCGCCCACAGTGTGGTTGTGCTGGACGAGGTTCGGAACATGCGCTACGGAGCGTTTTTCCGGCCCGGGACGTCCATGCGAATCACGGTCGATTGCCTCAAGCGCGAAGACGGCCTGTGGCGGATGAAGGGGACGGGAGCCGTCGACGACCAGGTCACCGTGCAGGGGCGTTTCGTGCTGAAGGCGTTCAACCTGGCGGACGACGATCCGGCCATGGCCGACACGGACCGGCGTCTGACCGAGTCGTTTCGGAAGCAGTGGGAGATGGTCCGGCCGGACGGCATGGCCGTCGAGGCCTGAGAGCTTCCCGTGGCGCCGGATGGGCGCGCGGAATTTTGGAAACAGGATTGGCTCGGGAGGTTTGGCGAATGGCGATGAGTCAGGACGAGGTCTTTGACAAGGTCCGCGAGGCCCTGGTGGGGGCGCTGGGAGTTGAGGACGACGAGGTGACCCGCGAGGCGACGTTGACGGGCGACCTCGGCGCCGAGTCGATCGACTTCCTCGACATCGTGTTCCGGTTGGAGAAGGAATTCGGAATCAAGATCCCCCGGGGCGACCTGTTCCCCGACAACCTGTTTACCGACGAGCAGTACGTGCAGGACGGCAAGTTGACCGAGGCCGGCCTCGAAGAGCTTCGCAAGCGCATGCCACACGCCGACCTCGAGGAGTTCGAGAAGGACCCCAATGTGCAGAACGTCAACAACCTGTTCACCGTCGGGATGATCTGCAAGTACATCGAGTCGAAACTGGCTTGAGCGGTGGGGACCGCAGTGCGCAGAAGGCCGGTGGCCGACGGCGAAAACGGAAACCCAATGCGTCGGATGGACGCCGTTGCAGCCGACCGCAATTGGGTTTCGCTCTTTAACGTGAGCGGGGAACGTGAGCGATGCGCTGGTTCTGGGTTGATCGCTTCATCGATTTCAAACCCGGCCGCAGCGCGCGCGCCATGAAAAACGTCTCCTTGGCCGAGGAACACCTGCACGACCATTTTCCCGGTTTCCCGGTGCATCCCCGGAGCCTGATGATCGAAGGCATGGCACAGACCGCCGGGGTGCTGGTCGGGCAGGCATTCGACTTCAAGGAAAAGGTCATCCTGGCGAAGATCGGGCGGGCCAGGTTTCACCGGCTTGTTCAGCCCGGCGACCAGATCGTATACCACGCCGAGGTGATGGACGAGATCCGCCCGGAGGGCGCCGGCATCACCGGCACGATTACCTGCGGCGAAGACACCGTGGCCGAGATTGAGCTCATGTTTGTGCACCTGGACCGGAGCATGGCCAATCAGGGCTACGGCGAGGAGAACTTCGTATTCTCCCCGGAGTTCGTCGAGCTGTTGAAGATGCGGACGTTGGCCGACCGGTTCGCCGAACCCTAGGCCGTCCGTCCCGGCCCTCTCGCGCCGACACGGTTGGACGAAACGCGTGAACCCTCGAGAACGGCAGGTTGTTATCACCGGCTGCGGCGTATTGACCCCCTTGGGCGATGACGTGGGGCAGGTCTTCTCGGCCGTTTGCGCCGGGAACTCCGCCACGGGGCTCGACGCCGGGTATGACACCACCGGTTCCCCGTCCCGGGTGGTCGGCGTGTTGCCCGAGGACACGAACCTGACGTTCGGCATGCGCAAGGATCAGTCGCGGTACTTCCGCAAGAACCGCAAGGTCATGTGCCGCGATACCCAGCTGGCCGGCGGTGCGAGCAGCCGGGCGATCCACGACGCCGGCCTTCCCCTCGGCGAGCCGAAAACCCAGGTGCTCCCCAGCCTCGATCACGCCCGCTTCGGCATCCTGTTCGGCTCGGGCTACATCCCCGCGGAGATCGACATGTTCGGCTCCGCGGGCCAGGCCTCCCTCGAAGACGGTGAAGTCAGTCTGAACAGGTGGGGCTCCGACGGGGCGCCCCTGCTGTTCCCGCTCTGGCTCCTGAAGTTCCTTCCGAACATGCCCGCGTGCCACGTCGGAATCATCTGGGACTGCCAGGGGCCGAGCAATTCAATCACCTGCAACGAGGCCTCCAGCTTGCTCGCTATCGGCGAGGGATTCCGGCACGTGGCCCGCGGAACCGGCGACACCATGCTGGTCGGCGGCGGCGAGTCGAAGCTCAACCCGAGCTGGATCCTCCGACACTGCCTGCTGGGTACCGCTTCCACGGGGTTCAATGATCGCCCGGCGGAGGCGCACCGGCCGTTTGACGCCGACCGGGACGGCCTCGTTCCAGCCGAGGGCGCCGGCGCGATGCTTCTCGAACCGGCCGACCTGGCCACCGAACACGGCACGCAGGCGAAAGCCCGCCTCCTCGGGTTCGGGTCCGCCTGCGCGACGACGCTTCCGAACGAGGTCGAGACCTCCGGGGCCTCGATCGCCCGGGCCATGCGTTTCGCGTTGCGCGACGCCGGCATCGGGCCCGAGGACATCGACCTGGTTGTGGCGCATGGCATGGCCGTGCCGGATCAGGACGTGGCCGAGGCCCGGGCCGTCGCCGAGGTGCTCGACGACACCCCCGTGACCTGTTTCACGGGGGGCATGGGAAACATCGGATCCGCCGGCGGCGCGGTGGACGTCGCGCTGGCGTGCCGCATCCTTGGCGAGGGGCGCGTACCGCCCATTCGGAACTGCGATCGTCTCGACCCGCGCTGCCCGATCCAGGCGGTGACCGGCGAGGCGGTCGAGCGGTCCGTGGAGACCATCATGGTGATCTCCTCCGGGATCGCCTCCCAGAGCGGGGCGCTGGTGATGCAGAAGGTATAGCTGAAGCGGGCCGGAAAGTGAACGGGACACGATGAGCCGACGACGCGTGGTCATTACGGGCATGGGGATGGTTGCGCCGCTCGGCCTGACGGTCGAGGAGAACTGGCGGCAGTTGCTCGCCGGCGCCAGCGGCGTGCGCCCGATCCGCAAGTTCGACGCGAGCACCTTCCCGACGACCTTCGCGGCC
>CAZGEE010000208.1:0-4261 GCA_964525035.1 uncultured Anaerolineales bacterium | reverse complement strand
CGCCACGACCCCAACGCGCTCACGCTGGACGTGTGCCGCATCCGAAAGGGTGAGGGCGAGTGGTCGGAACCGAGGCCGGTCATCCGTATCCAGGAGGACCTGGACCGGGAAGCGTACCGCGGGCCGGTCACGTTGCGGTTCGAGTTCGAGGCCGACGTCGCGCCCGAGCGGGTTTCCGTGGTGGTCGAGGACGCAGCCGAGTATGGCATCCTGGTGAACGGGCAGGAGGCCGAGTACGCGGGGGTCCCGTACTACGTGGACCGTTCGTTCCACCCGGTGGACGTGAGTGGACTGGTCCGGGCGGGGGAGAACACCATCGAGCTGACGCGGGAGTTCGAGCCGGTGCCGCAATCGAAGTTCCGCCTCGCCAGCCTGTTCGAGAGCAAGCCCGGCGTGGAGCTGGAGTCGATCTACGTGGTCGGCGACTTCGCCGTCCGCGGCGAGAAGGCCCCGGAGCAGAGCGTGGCGCGGTGCCTCCGATACCGGCCGGGCTTCGCCCTGACCCGGGAGAGCGAAACGTCCTCCGGCGACTTCACGGGCGAGGGCTATCCGTTCTACGCGGGCCGGATGAGCCTGTTGCACCGAGTGTCGCTGCGGGCTCCCGGCGAGGGGGAACGCGTGGTACTGGAACTCGACGACCTGCACGCTGTGCTTGTCAAGGTCCGGGTCAACGGTGAGGACGCCGGCGTGATCGCTTGGCCGCCTTACGAACTGGACCTGACCGGTGCGGTGCAGGGGGGCGAGACCGAGATTGAAATCGAGTACGTCGGCTCGCTGCGGAACCTTCTCGGTCCGCATCACCGCTCCTCGGGGGAACCGGACAGCACGTGGCGCACGGCCTATACCTACAACCCCGAGCCGGAGAAACTCGAACATCCCGAGGAGCGGGAGGCCACGTGGACGGACGACTATTCGGTCGTTCACTTCGGGTTGCGGGGTTCGGCCCGGGTGAAGTATCTCGCGCGCCAGGCGTGACGACGGGGCCGTCTCGGCCGGTTTCTGCAGGCTGGTGTGCGCCGGGAGCGCGAGAAGCAGTGAAAGGGGGTGCCATGTCGATCAACCAGATGAAGGATCGCATGTACCGCGAGGCGTTCCGCAACGCGGAACGGCACGTGGAACAGCTTCGCGCCACCCAGGGCCTGACGGTGGAGGGGCTGGAGGAACTGCTGCACACCGCCTACGTCAACCAGGGCAACAACTGGCTCGGCCGCGGCGCGGTCCACGAGGTGAGCCTCTCGGCCACCATCGCCGCGTACGAACAAACGCTGGAGCGGTGGAGAAAGGAACCCGGCGCCGGAGAGTCCGGCGCGGGGGCGGACGATCACGCCAGGGGACCCGACGGCTGAAAGGAGCCGCGTCGGATCTCTTTCAGGGGGACGAGAATGAAGGATATCGTGTTTCGCACGATGACCGTGGCGGTTGGTGCGCTGCTGGCCGCGGGGTCCGGCTTGTCCGGCAGGGCCGAGGCGCAGGAGTTCCCCCTGCCGCTGGCCAACACGAAGTCGGGTATTTCGCTGGAGCTCTCCGGCACGAACGGCACCGACTGGGCCGTCGAGAGAACCTGCCACGACGCCTCGGTGGGCGACCAGGTCCTCTTCGTAAAGCCGTCTGTCGAGTTCTCGCTCACGCACAACGAGCGCAACAGCATCATGATCTCCTGTTCGCTGCCTCACGTGCTCGGGGTCGACGGACCGGACGGCGTGCCGGACTCGGGCGACGAGGGCGATATCTACTGGAAGATCGACCGAGACGTGCAGGCACACCGGTACTCGACCAAGGGCGGCGCGTTGCCGGACTACTGCGTGTCCTACGGCGGCGCGTTTCGGTTGGACCAGGTAACCTACGACGGCTCCCTCCCCGTGCTCGGAACCACCGGCGACAATGGCGGCCCCTGGGGATCGAAACCCTACAGCACGACGGAGCGGTTCGCCTACGGGCAGGTCGGGCCGTTCGGCAACGAGTGGCACACGCTGGCCTACTGGGACGATGACGAGCCGCTGCTGGCCGACGCCGGAATCAGCTCGCACCGGCAGGGAGCCTCCGACGGGCATTGCGTGTTCGTCTGCGTGAGCCCGGCGACGCCGGTGCTTCAGTTCCGCGCGCCGGACGGCGAACAGTTCTACACCACGCCGGCCAAGACGTACCACGTGCCGAAGATCTGGGAGCAGACCACCTACGCCACCTCGGGCGTCAAGCTGCATTTCGTCAACCTGGCGGGCGACGCGGGGGTCGAGTACCGCGTGGGTGACGAGCCTTTCACCGCGTACGACGGCACGCCGATCGTGCTGGGCGACGTACTGCCCGGGGGAGGGCAATCGGCGGTCCTCGAGGCACGGTGTGGTTCCGGGGGGCCTGTTTACCGGCGGACCGTCGTGGTCGACCCGGGCTATCCGGCCACTGGGGAAGAGCACGGTTTCCTGCTCTGGAGCGACGAGGCCGAAGGGCAGGCGATCGCCGAGAAACTCCACACCATTCAGCCTTTCAAGCGATCCTACGAGTTGTTCCGGGGGGACTATTACCAGGGTTTGCCACACTCGGCCGACGATACGCGCGGCGGCTGGCGAAGCGGGGCCGGCCGGGCAACCGTCACGCTGGCCAACGCGCTGGTCGTGGCCATGGAAGGACCTGGTGAAGCGATTGAAGAAGCCAGGGCATGCAAGTCGCGCCTGTTGCGGACGGCCCGGCTGCAACCGGTCGGCTTCGAGGACAATGTCGGCCACGCCACGCCGGCGAAGGACTTCCTGAACGAGCTCGGCCAGACGCTTCAGCAGTTCGCCGATGCGGGGGTGGCCTACGACCTGCTCGCCGCGAAGTTTCGCCGGAGCGATCACCCGGAAGGCATCACCCCGATCGAGGAATACTGCATCCGCGACGGCCTGGCCAAGGTGGCCAAGAGCATCCTCCAGTTCCGGGCAGACTGGTCCGCGACGAGCGGCGGAGGCGACACGCACTGGGCCCACGGCTACGAGCTGGCCATCGGCAGTATCGCCCTGGCGATGCCGACGTATGCCCGGCCGTGCTTCGGCGCGAGCGGAGGCGACCGGGTCACCGTCAACGACATGGCCGACGAGGACGGGCAGTTCTGGAACCCGTTCCCGGACCAGGGGGTGACGTGGTACGAGGCGGCGACCGATCCGGCCATCGAGACGCCGGGGCACCCGAACGTGCGGTACCCCTTCCGGGCGGAGTTTCTGCTCACCGACGACGGTTGGTGGACCGGGGCGAATGACCTCCAGGGTGACGGCGACCGGTACTTCTCCGGGCCGATGGGGCGGCGCCTGGTGGACCTGAAGTACGGTGGCATGGCGAACGCCGAGTGTCGCGTCGAGCTCGTCGAGATGCACGGGTACGAGTCGCCGTTCGTCAAGCGGCTGCACGCGTTCGACTGCATGCGGAGAATCCGGGGCGACGCGAACCGGGCCCGGTGCGTGACGAACTATATCCGCCGGCGGCTTGTGCACGGGTACGTGGCGCTCGGCTGGGACGGGGCCACGAAGACCTACTCGGCCGGAGAACCCACCATTCGGAGTTCCCTGTGCGCGTTCAACGACCATTACCCGTTCGCCTCGCTGCCCGGCGTGATGGGCGAGGTGGACGAGTTCCTGACGAACCTGAACATCTATTACGGCTTCGAGCCCGGCACGCTGGACCCCGAAACCTATGACCGCATCGCCAATTCGGACCGGAAGATCCTCTACGATGCCTACAACCTGGTCCTGTGTGCCGACACGAGCCAGGTGGGGCCTCACGAGCCGGAGCCGAACCACGCGCCGATCGTCAAGCCGTTGTTCAAGCACGTGGTGAGGCCGGGCGAGCCGATTCGCAAAGACCTCGTCGTGATGGACCCGGACGGAGACGAACTGACGGTGAGTGTGCAGAACCTGCCCGCCGGCGCGACGTACGACGGAGGGTCGCGTCGGATTACGTGGACCCCGGGTGCGGAGGACGAGGGCGTCTATGTGGCGACGGTGACGGCCGACGACGGTCAGGCGGTCACGAGCAGGCCGTTCCCGATGATCGTCAAGGCCGACGCCCCGAGCGGGCCGATTCCCACAGGGCCCCAGTCGGTCACCGCTACACTCGCTCCCGACGAGGCCTCCGTCGAGCTCGCTTGGCAGGCCCCCGCCGGCGTCAACGTGGCCGGCTACATCGTCTACCGGGACGGGGCGCTCCTGGCGACCACACCGCCGGACGTCACGACCTTCACGGACACGGAATTCGTGGAGCCCGGGACCAACACGCGCTATCACGCGGCCCTTTA